>JANMLE010001693.1:0-6404 GCA_031372385.1 Planctomycetota bacterium
CGACTTGGGCCTCGTCCGTCGCCGCTGGCTCCGGGTTAAACGAAGCGGGGCGACAGGATAGCAGGAGCCGAGTGAATTGGCTTGCGAACACGATCCGGATGGTCACGACCTGGACTACTGACGCATTCGCCGCCGGAGTACAGTGTCCCCGTTGGAAGAATCTGTTGGCACAATCTGACGCGGCCTTCGAACCGAGATCCTTCATGCACCCCACCGGCTTTGACGAATTTCACGAGATCCTGCTGCGGCTGGGAGCGGCGATGCTGCTCGGTGGCGCGATCGGTGTGAATCGCGATCTGCACCACAAGCCGGCGGGACTGCGGGTGCTGGCGATGGTCAGCGTCGGATCGGCTCTGGCGGTGATGGTGGCGCTGACGGCCGCCGCCGAACAACAGGCCGTCACGTACGACGGACTGACGCGCGTCATGCAGGGAATCCTGCAGGGGATCGGGTTTCTCGGCGCGGGTGTCATCCTGCGCGCGCAGGGACGCGACGAAGTTCACGGCCTGACCACGGCCGCGTCCGTCTGGCTGACTGCGGTGATCGGCGTCACCTGTGGAGTCGGTTTGTGGCAAATGGCCTTGGCGGCGTTCGTCGTGTCGGTTGTGATCCTGACCATCGGAAATCGCGTGGAAAAAGCCATCCTGCG
Organism: Planctomycetota bacterium; assembly: GCA_031372385.1. Taxonomy (GTDB): domain Bacteria; phylum Planctomycetota; class Planctomycetia; order Planctomycetales; family Planctomycetaceae; genus Schlesneria. Next base: position 650 of record JANMLE010001693.1, read on the forward strand.
TTTGAACCCGCTCCCCGAGTGCATCCCCCCGGAGACTCCGCCGCGCACGCCGTAGCCGCTACAGTAACTTGACCGTGAAGGATTGGTTGGAAAGATTCAGTGCGAAGTGAGAAGTGATCAGTGCCAAGTGCAAAATGGAGGGCACTCCCATCCGATGGCGAGGCACGTGTGACGACCACCGGTCAGCACTTCCTGGAGGCGATTCGTGATGGGAACTGACATGGCCGCTTTACAACTTTGCACTTGGCACTGATCACTTCTCACGTTGCACTCGCCCCAATCCACTGAGCCGTCACCGTCGAAGCATTACCCGCAACGTCAGGCATCCCGCCTTCGTCCTTCCCACCTTGCAGGACACCAATCATGACCCGCCGAATGTTTGCCACTCGATTGAATCGCTGCGCATTCACCGCCCTGTGTGCCGTTGTCGCCGGCAGCCTGTCGGTGTCTTCCGGACTCGCACAGACGTCGTATCCGATGGTGATGAGTCTGAAGCCGGTCGCCATCCAAGTCGGGACGACCTCCGAATGCGAGGTGCAGTCGCGGTACACGATGCTGGGTGCCTACCAGGTCTTCGTCAGCGGCGGCGGGGTTGAGACCGAAGTCGTTCCGCCCGAGCCTCCGAAGGATCCACCCAAGCCGGGCGAGAAGCCGAAGGAACTGACGAAGCTCAAGCTCAAGTTCACGGTCACGGCCGACGCACTTCCGGGCGTGCGCGAGTTTCGAATGGCGACGCCCAACGGGGCCAGCACGATCGGTCAGTTGGTGGTCGTTCGCGACCCGGTGATCGTCGAGACGGCGGACAACAACACCGCCGACAAAGCGCAACCGGTGACGCTGCCCGCCACGTTATGCGGCGCGATCGAGAAGGTCGAAGACTTCGACTTCTTCAAGTTCACCGCCACAGCAGGGCAGTCGATTTCGTTTCACGTCCGCTGCCAGCGGTTGCAGGACAAGATCCACGACCTGCAGGCGCATGCCGACCCAATCCTGTTTCTGCGCGACACGCAGGGGGGCGTGCTGGCCGTGTCGGACAACGCCTTCTTCGCCGATCCCTTTCTGACGCACCGCTTCGAGCAGGCGGGCGACTACCTGCTCGAACTGCGCGACGTCCGCTATCACGGCAACGTGTATTGGGAGTACTGCATCGAAGCGAACTCGCGCCCGTACGTGACGGGCGCTTTCCCAAAGGCGGTGAAGGCCGGCGTCGAAACGCCGATCGAACTCAGCGGCGTGTTCCTGCCCGCCGATCTGAAGGGAACGATCAAGTTCCCGGAGGGGACACCGCCGGGAGGCCGATTCGCACCGCTGACACTGGGAGACCAAGTCACCAACCCCGTGCCGTTTTACGTGACCGACCTGTCGACATTCACCGAGCCGGCGACCGACAACAATTCTCCCATGACAGCACCGGTCGTCGAAGTGCCGCAGGTCATCAGCGGGCGGATCGAAGCCGAGGCGGATCTGGATTGTTACTCGTTCGTGGCGAAGAAGGGGGAGAAGTTCACCTTCGAAATCATGGCGCGGCGGCAGATGTCCAACCTGGACTCGTTCCTTCGCATCCTCGACGCCAAGGGACTGGCGCTGCGCGAAGACGACGACGGCCGCTTCGGCCGGCTGACGTTCGCCGACACATTCCTCGAAGGCTGGGAAGCGCCGGCTGATGGGACGTTCACGGTGGAGGTGCGCGACCAGCACTTGCGCGGCGGGCCGGGCTTTGAGTATGTCCTGCAGATCACCCGGACGGTCCCGTACTTTGAGTTGCAACTCGACACGGACAAGACGCTGCTGTCGCCGGGGCTGAGCGGCGCGCTCTTCGTGCGCGTCGTTCGCAAGCACGGGTTCACGGGTGAGGTTCAACTGCACATCAGCGGGTTGCCGCCGGGAGTCACCGCGACGTGCGGACGCATCCTGGCGGGCAAGGGTCAGGATGGCTGCATCGTCCTGACCGCCGCGGCGGATGCGGGAGTACTCGCCGCCGACTTGCAGGTCCACGGCACGGCCATGCATCCCCAGGGTGAAGGTCAGCCACCGCTGCAACTCTCCGCGGTCGCCACGCCGTACCAAGAGTACTATTCGCCCGGCGGAGGTCGCGGCCATTACCCGGTCGAATCACACGTGGTCAGCGTCGGGCCACCGTCCGACATCATGTCGATCAAGCTGAGCGACACCGAGATCAGTCTGAAGCCGGGCGAATCGAAGAAGATCATCGTCACGCTGGAACGCAACAAGGACGTCAACCAGAACGTGACGCTCGACATGCTCTACAAGCATCTCGATTCCATCTATGCCAACAGCCTGCCGGAAGGAGTGACCATCGACGGTAACCAGAGCAAGACGCTGCTGACCGGTTCAACCAATGAGGGTGTGATCACACTCAAGGCCGACAAGACGGCGCCGCCGACGGAGAAGCAGGTGGGCGTGGTGATGGCGAACTTCGCGATCAACTTCGTGATGAAGGCCACGTACGCCAGTCCGCCGGTGTTCGTGACGGTCGAAAAGAGCCCGTAGGACAGGTTTCTTACCTGTCCGGACTGTTGAATGAATCAACCGTTGGCGCAAGGATCATCGTCCGGCAACTTGTTGGGACGGACAGGTAAAAAACCTGTCCTACATTCGGTTGCGTCTCCGAGTTCGCTATCCTTTGCACCTCACCGTCACCTCCTCACGGAAACTCCCGGCAATGTTCCTGCGCCGCCTGATCGTCCTGTTGTTGATCGTCGTCCCGGTTGGTTGCTCGAAGACCCCTGCGCCGCCGGCGGGCAATCCGTATGCGAATTCGGATTACTACGGCGTGACGGACGATTCGATTCAGTTCAAGGACGACGTGGCCGCGAATGTGGCGGTTGAAGATGACATCTCCAGCCTGGTGTTCACCAACCGGGATGGCGAGCAGGTTCCGCTGAAGAACTATCTGGGGACGAAGCCGCTGGTCCTGGTCATCACCCGGGGCTACTCGGGCGCGATCTGCCCTTACTGCGCGACGCAGACTTCGCGGCTGATCTCGAACTACCCGAAGATCCGCGAGCGGGATGCCGAGGTGGTCGTCGTCTATCCGCTGGAGAAGCCGGCGGATCAGCCGAAGCTGGACATCTTCGTGACGAAGTCGGTGGCGCGTCTGCCGGCGAATGAACAGAAGGTGCCGTTTCCGTTGCTACTCGATGTCGAATTGAAGGCGGTCGACAAGCTGGGGATTCGCAAGAGCCTCTCCAAGCCGGCCACGTACATCTTCGACAAAACGGGGAAGGTTCAATTCGCCTACGTGGGCAACACACTGGCCGACCGGCCGTCAGTCAAGGCGATTCTGGATCAATTGGATCGTCTGAACAAACCGCCGGGTGACTGACGCGGTGCCCTTGCTTTGTAGGGTGGGACAAGCTCGCTTCGAGCGCCGGCCCACCAGCATGTCATCGCCGTTGAAAATGGTGGGCCGGCGCGGCGAAGCGCCGCTGGTCCCACCCTACGATTGCTCCAGATTCAAAAAGGCAATGGCCTTGGTGGCTGACGTTTCCCGAACGAATCACATGTCCCTCGAAACCACCCGCCACTTTTTCGAAATCGCCGGACAGCAGGGATTGCTGCCCGCGGAAACCCTGCGCGAACTGCAACTCGAAGCGACCAGCCGGCAGATCGAAGGCTCGACGCTCGTCCTGCAGAAGGGGCTGATGACTGCGCTGGATGTGGAGATCATCGAGACGCTGCGGCAACCGGCGTCGGCGATTCCCGGTTACGAAATCCAGTCCCTGATCGGCCGGGGTGGCATGGGGGTCGTGTACCGCGCCCGCCAATTGGCGCTCGACCGCGTGGTCGCGCTGAAGATGGTGCTGGTCAGCCATTCGGCCAACCCCTCGGCGCTGGCGCGGTTCGAGCAGGAGGCACAGACCGTCGCGCGGCTGCTGCATCCGCACATCATCACGGCGTACGACTTCGGACGTCACGCCGGCCGGTTGTATTTCGCGATGGAGTACGTCGAGGGTGAGGACGCCGAACGCTACGTGAAGCGGCTGCATCCGCTGGGCGAGCGGCAGGTCTGGCATCTCATTCGTCAGGCCGCCACGGGACTGGCGCACGCGGCCGAATCCGGCATCGTCCATCGCGACATCAAGCCGGCCAACCTGCTGCTGGTGTCACCCCCCAAGGGATACCCGCTGCCGCCCGGAATGCCGCTGGTCAAGATCGCCGACTTCGGGTTGGCGTTCCTGTCGGCTGAGGCGAGTGAACGGACGCGGTTGACGGCGGAACAGTCGACGCTGGGAAGTCCGCACTACATGGCCCCCGAGCAACTGAACGCGGGGAGCGCCGTCAACGAGAAGGTCGACATCTATTCACTCGGTGCCACCGCGTTTCATTTGTTGGCGGGACATGCCCCGTATGACGGACAGACGCTGCCGCAGATCATCGCCCAGAAATTGGGTAACGTTCCGCCGTCCATCAGCACCGCCCGCGCGGACGTCTCCCGTGACACAGTCCGCCTGCTCGAGCAGATGCTGGAACGCGATCCCGACCAGCGCATCGGCAACTATGCCGAGTTGCTCGACCGGATCGACACCCTGCCGGTGATGGTTGCCGGTGGCCCGCTGACAGCACACGCCGCGGCGGCCATTACGACTGCCACCACAGACTTTGTCACCACCGAGCGGCCGCGCGGTTTCCAGCCTTGGATGGGTGTGGCTCTGGCCGCGACAGTGTTGATCGCGACGCTGACCGGATTCGTGGCGGTTCCGTATTTCTCGAAGCCCGCGGTCGCACCGCAGTCCGTTTCCACACTGAAGGAAACCGGCTGGGCGGCTGAACTGTTCGACGGCAGATCGCTGCGCGGCTGGAAGACGCAGTCCGGCGGATGGACGGTCGATGCCGACGACGAAGGGGGCGCGATCATCTCCGGCACCGGCGGTGAGATCCTTCGCCCGCTGCTGAAACCAGTCGGCGATCACGCCGAGCGGCTGGTCTTCTACCGGCTGACCATCGCAGCCCGGCTGCACGGAGCGTCGGCGATCGAGTTGCACTTCAACGTCGGCAAGACCGGTGCGCGCCATGTCGCGCGGCTCACGCTGGACCGCGTCGCGCTCGGTCATCGCGCGGATGCCAGGGCCGCGTTCGAACCGCTCGGCGACGCGCGGCCGTTCGAAGTCGGTGCCGAGCGACTCCACGAAATCCGGCTGGAGCGCGGCGTGTCGCAGTGGCGTCTCTTCATCGACGACACCCCCGCCGGAACGATCGCCGTTGCCGATCAACCGGACCTCCCCGAGTTCCGCCTGATCGCCGAGGGGGGCCCCGCCTGGTTCGGCGACATGTTCGTCGAAGAACTGGCCGAGCCGGTGAGTGGCCAGTGACTCGACGGCCGTCACGACAGTTTCAGTGCGCCGCGCACGCGCACATTTGTGCTGGCGCGCGGCGTTGCGAGTTTCGGCGATGCGTTAAGTACGGGAAAGTGAGACGTCCAATTCGTTTAACCCTGAGCCAACGGCGAAGGCGGAGCGGCTAGACGCGCCCGTCTCCGCTGGCACGGTCGGCACACGCATCGGGGCGCTGGCACCCGACACCTTCGCCGTTGGCTCAGGGTTAAACGACGCTCAGGGTCAAAAGTCACCCCGTCCCCTGTTTCCAGCAGCCGATGGCATCACATATTGATTTCGAACCCCTTGCGGTTTTCACGCGAGAGGAACGAATTCGCCTGAGTGTCACCGATGATTTCCCGCTGGACGGGATCCCACTTGAGTTCGCGGCCCAGACGCATCGCGATGTTCGAGAGGTG
>JANMLE010001752.1:0-1365 GCA_031372385.1 Planctomycetota bacterium
GGGCGGCAAGCCGGGCAGTGATGCGGATCGGTCCGCCGCGCAGGCAACGGCGGAGACGTCACCCGGTGGACACTTCGCCAACTTGGACTTCCTGGGCGAAGCCACGGCCGTGCTGCTCAACCTGATCCCGGATGACAAGGGAGTGATCGAGGTCAAGAGCGAGACCTTGGGGGCGCATCAGCATCTGCATGTGGTGGCCGTTGATCCGCTCAATACGACGTACCGCAGCGTCGCGCTTTCCGAACCCAAGCCGACGTTCCTCGATCTGCGCCTGCTGTCCGGCCTGAATCCCAAGTCTCATTTCACGCAGCAAAAGCAGATCACCATCGTTCCGGCGGGACAGCCGTTCACGCTCGCCGACATCACCACGTCCAAGTTCGAAGCGTATGACAACCTGGCCCGCGTCTACGGCTTATTCGCCACGTTGAACCGCGATCCCAAACTGGTCGAATTCGCGTTCGTGATGAACTGGCCCACGCTGAAGCCCGAGGAAAAGCGCACGCTGTACTCGAAGCATGCCAGCCACGAATTGAGCTTCTTCCTGTTCAAGAAGGACCCCGAATTCTTCAACGCGGTGATCAAGCCGTATCTCGCCAACAAGAAGGATCAGACGTTCCTCGATCACTACCTGCTGGGGCACGATCTCTCCGCGTTTCTGCTGCCGTGGAACCATGAGCAGTTGAACGTGGTCGAACGGATTCTGCTGGCGCAGCGCGTGCAGAACGAGCGTCCCCAAACCGGACGGCATGTGCAAGACTTGTACTCGCTGCTGCCGCCGAACATCGACGGTTTCATCCACCTGTTCGACACGGCCGTCCAGCGCAGTTCGCTGGATCTGAGCGATCAGTTCGGCCTGAAGGATGCGATGGAGGCGGCGATGCCGATGGAAAAGCTGGAGATGGTGTTGCGTGACAACGTCAACGTCGTGATGCCCGAGACAGCCGCCGCAGCGGCGCCCGGGATGGGTGGTGGTCCGGGCGGCGGTGGGGGAGGAGCATTCGGCAAACGGTCCGGCGCGCTGCATTTGGGTGAGCAAAAGCTGGATGAAAACAGGAGAAAGGATGTTCTCGCCAGAGACGGCGAAGGCGACATGAAGCAGCGCTCCCTCAGACAACGCGAGTCCCTGCAACAAGAAGCGCAAGGGAAAGCCGGCGAAGCCAAGGAACAGTCGTCCCTCTTTTTTGATGATGCGGAAACAGCCGCCCGGGTGCGTCAGCTTTACCGCAAGCTCGAGAAGACGATGGAGTGGGCGGAGAACAACTATCACCATTTGACGATCGACCAGCAGCACGGCGGGCTGGTCACCGTGAACGCCTTCTGGCGGGACTTCGCGCAGCATGATCCGGCGACGCCGTTCCTGTCGCG
>JANMLE010001784.1:0-1172 GCA_031372385.1 Planctomycetota bacterium
CTGGACACGGCCGGGCTGGCGAGCAAGGGGGGCGACACCGGGGCGGCGATCAAGGCGGGTGACGTCGACGGCAGCTTGCTCCTCAAACGTGTTTCTGCTGCCGACGAATCGGAACGAATGCCGCCTGAAGGCGAGTCGCTCAAGCCGGCGGAAATCGCGGCGCTGAAATCCTGGATCGCGCAGGGGGCAAAGGCTCCCGCGGATGAAAAGCCCGAACGAGACCCGCGCGACCACTGGGCCTACCGGGTTCCCGTCCGACCCGCGGTCCCTGACGTCGCCAACAAGGCGTGGATCAAAAACCCGATCGATGCGTTCATCGCCGCGGAACACCAGCAGCGTGGCATCACCCCTCAGAAGCCGGCCGACAAGCGTGTCTGGTTGCGGCGCGTGTCGCTCGATCTGATCGGCTTGCCGCCGACGCGCGACGAACTGGATGCATTCCTCGCCGATGATTCGGCCGAGGCTGTTGACCGCGTCGTGACCCGGCTGCTCGACAGTCCGCAGTACGGCGAACGCTGGGGCCGGCATTGGATGGACATCTGGCGCTACAGCGACTGGTGGGGACTGGGGGCCGAGGTTCGCAATTCGCAGAAGCACATCTGGCACTGGCGCGACTGGATCGTCGAGTCGCTCAACGCCGACAAGGGCTACGACCAGATGCTGCGCGAAATGCTCGCGGCCGACGAGTTGTATCCGAACGACTTGGACAAGCTGCGGGCGGGCGGCTTCCTCGCCCGACAGTACTTCAAATTCAACCGCACCAGTTGGCTGGACGAGACCGTCGAGCACACGTCCAAGGCGATGCTCGGCCTGACGTTCAACTGTGCCAAATGCCACGATCACAAGTACGACCCGTTCTCGCAGCAGGAGTATTACCGGCTGCGGGCCATCTTCGAACCGTACCAGGTCCGGACCGATGCGCTCCCCGGTGAAATGGACTTCGAGAAGGACGGCCTCCCCCGCGCGTTCGACTGCAATCTCGACGCGCAGACGTTCCTCCACATCCGCGGCGACGACCGCAACCCGGACAAGACGCGGATCATGGAACCAACCATCCCCGCGTTCCTCTCCTTCGACAAGTGGCAGATCGAACCGGTCACGCTCCCCGCCGAGGCCTTTCAGCCCGGACTGCGATCGCACGTCGAAGAGGCTCATTTGAAGCAGGCGCAACA
>JANMLE010001795.1:0-1234 GCA_031372385.1 Planctomycetota bacterium
CAAGGCATCGTCCTCGCCAACACGATCCGATGCGGACCTTCGGGTTAGCGCTGTAGGTCTAACCCTCTCCCCCCAAAGTCGGGCGGGAGAGGGGACCAGAAAAGACGACCACCAATTAGCGACTGCACCCCTTGGGGAAACTTGCGGACAGGTCGTCTTGCCGACGGATGCCTCGGGCGGCACACTGATGTCTTACAATTGGCGTCCGCGACTTCACAAGAACAGTTTTCGTTGAACCCGGAGCCAACGGCGACGGCGAGCGGTGATCGCCGCTCAACGAATGGACGGCGTTGGCTCCCACCGCCGTCGCCGTTGGCTCCGGGTTAAACGATCGACTTCAGCGACCTTTGGTTCAGGAGTGACACTGGTGACGAGCAATCCTCTTTGCAAACCGTGGGAACATGCCTTGTCGCGCCGGCAATGGCTCGGTGCTTCCGCCGCCGCTACGGGAGCCCTGGCCGTCAGTGGAATCGACGGGCTGATCAGTCCCGCCGTTGCCAGCGAATTGGCCGCCAACGACAAGCAAGTGCTGTTTGTCTGGATCGACGGCGGGATGAGCCAGTACGAGAGCTGGGATCCCAAGCCGAACACGCAGTTCGGCGGGCCGTTCCGACAGATCGCCACGTCGCTCCCCGGCCTGCACATCAGTGAACTGATGCCGCAGACGGCGAAGGTGATGCATCATCTCTCGCTGGTCCGCAGCATGTGTACCCAGGACAACTCGCATTCGGCCGGTGTCCCGCGCATCCAACGCGGTGATCCGAAGAACCGCGGCGTCACCTATCCGTTCTTCGGGTCGGCGGTCGCCAAGCTGTTGGGCGCCGGGTCCAGCGGGCTGCCGCCGTATGTCTCGATCAAGCCGGGCAGCGGCGGATTCTTCTACCAGGATGCGGGGTTCCTGGGCGCGAAATACGGAGCCCTGGCGTTCGGCGACGGCAAACCCCCCGAGAATCTGCTGCGACATGCGTCGATCACCGAAGAGGACGATCAGTCGCGGAACTCGCTGCGCGCCACGTTGAACAAGCGCTACGCCGAACGTCACCGGCACGACAACGCCGAAGCGCACGCCGCCGTGTACGACATGGCCGCCTCACTGATGAAGCGGCAGGATCTGTTCGACGCCACCAAGCTGTCGCCCAAGGATGTGCAGCGCTACGGCTCGCACGAATTCGGCCGGCACATGCTGCTGGCGAGAAACATGCTGGATGCCGGAGTCCGCTTCGTGAAGGTGACC
>JANMLE010000904.1:0-1057 GCA_031372385.1 Planctomycetota bacterium
GGAGAGGTCCGACCGCTCGCTTCGAAAATCATCACGGTGTTGCTCAACCCGTCCGTGGTGGCACTGATCGGGTTGTAGAAGCCGAGTGCTGAGTCGCGGTCCCAGCCGGCGACGAACTTCTGGCGAACGCCCGAGGTATCAATGTCCGTGTAGGCCACCGGCATGTAGTCGGTCAAACCGTATCCCTGGGGATCGGCGGGCGTGTTGGCGTTGCTGGGACACAGCAATGCGCCGATCTTCGTCTTGGCGGCCAATTGGTTGGCCGAGTTGGTGTAGTGAACGTTCATGTTCCACGCGTTGTAGAGCGGTGCCTGGTCGGCATACGGCAACAATTGGGTGAACGTCGAAGTCGCCGTGAATGTTCGGAAGTAGGTTCCCGTGCGATTGGTGTACTCACCGGAGGCCGGGAACTTGCTGAACGTGGACTCGTAGTTGTGAACGGCCAGGCCCAGTTGCTTCAGATTGTTCTTGCACTGCGTGCGGCGGGCGGCTTCACGCGCCTGCTGCACGGCCGGCAGCAACAGCGCGATCAGAACGGCGATGATCGCGATCACCACCAGCAATTCGATGAGGGTAAAACCCTTCCTGCGGACGGACACTTTGGACATGTTGGACACTTCCCTCTTCATTGGTTTGGAACCGAAACAGACTCACGACAGAAACTTTGCACCGCGCTTCCTGCGACACTCCCATCCTCCCTGAGCTCCCGCTGCGACGAGCAAGCGTTACGCCATGAGCAGCCCTCCTTCTTGGCCAACACTGATCCAGAAATCCGCTTCGCAATCCTTCGTCGAAGCGTGCCGCCGATTCGCGGCTTGGATTTGCAGTCAGCTTAGGGCGAAATGTGAAGAGCAAATGAATGCCCTGTGAAAACTTCCACACGTCCGTGAATCGCCGCGCGGAGGATTCCGATCCGTACTTCAAGCGTTTTGTTTCTTTGTCGGCCGCGAAGATTCTGGACTGAGCAACGCGCCAGTGACTTGTCTACACGGCGTTCATTACTCCGAAGGAGTTGCGTCTCTCAGCCCAGGGTTGTCGCGCTTCGCGGCTACCCTGG
>JANMLE010001807.1:0-6721 GCA_031372385.1 Planctomycetota bacterium
GGGAAACGCCGCTTCCGGAAAATCAGCAGGTTCAGATTTCGTTCCCTCGACCGGTCCGTTGGAGGGGGCAAACGGAGTGCTGAGGTTTTCCTCGGGAAGCGACAACGGACGCTTGTCGGACGGTGTCGACGTTACATCACCCGGAACGCTCAAGCCGGATTCCGCGGGCGTCGCGCGCGGCGGATTGTTTACGGCGGAAGGATCAGCGAATGGATCGCCATCGAATCCGGGTTCGGCCTTCGGAGCCGACTTCGGATTTGATCTGGGAGTTACCGTCAGATCATCGGCTGGATCGGGAATCGGAGTCGACGCCGGGGGTGATGACGACGATGGCGGAGTGGCATCAAACGGGTCCGCGGCCGACTTGTCAGAATCGTCTCCGGTGGACTGTTCCGTTCCGGTCGCATTCAATTGGTCCGGATCGCTGCGCGTCTGCCGAACAAACGGTCGGATGGCAGGTTTCTTGGAAGTTGGCGGCGATTCTTCCGCGGCGTTCTCGGCGGCCGTCAGCTCCGCGGTCTTCACGCCGCGTTGATCGAACGGGTCCAAATCAGCGGGCAATGGCTGCGGCTGTGTCTCAGCGAAACCGGACGTTTCTTTGCTGGCGTTCGGATCTTGAATGGACTCCGTTTCCCGCGGATTCGCCGGGTCACTGCGAAAATCGACGCCCGGTCCCGATCGAACTTTGGACGCGAGTGACGGTTTGACGGGCGGGTTGGCTTCAAACGGATTGGGCTCGTTGTCCTGCGCATCAGGCACAGCGAGTGTTGGCTGAGCCGCGCCGCGCCCGGTGGATGGCTTGTTCGCCAAGCCCAGTGCGCCAAACGGATTTTCCCCGAAGGGATTGGGCTCGTTCGGAGTCTCCGACGGAGTGGCCGCTGCCGGGTCCGCTGATGCCAATGGATCAGGCGGAGCGCTCTCATCCGGATTGCCGGTTTCGTCCGGCACACCACCATCGCCGTCAGGCGCGGTGATGCTCGTCTTGGGCATTCCCTGCTGAGCTTGGTAGACCGCCACCAATCCCACACCGATGACTCCCGCCATCGCTGCCAGTTTCCAAATTCCGCTCAGTAGCATGGGAATCCCTTCCCCTCGAACCCCCGTTGAACGATTGAGTCCACGCGCCGTGACTCATCTCCCCGCGCTGCCGTCGCCCGATTGCCGTGATCCGCTCCTGCGTGATCCCGTCTCGACTCGACGCGGGGGGCGTGTCTCTACCAGAATCTCCAAATTCCGAAAAGAGAAACTTCCCGGAATCGGCAAGAACTGCGTATCGGGCGTTCGCTTCAGTGCTATCACCCTCCTCATTCGCGCTCGCTTTGATTCGCGCGGAAATCAATGGGATCCGCGCGAATCAAAGCGAGCGCGAATGTGGAGGCGAAGAGGTAGGGTCCGAGACTGAGTGTGGGGATCCCGCGAAACTTCGCATCATGCTTTCGCCAGACCGCGGGATTCGAAATGATTCCAGCCCGTGTCCGAAACAAACCCGGCCTGATTCGCCAGAGGAACATCTGATGAACACCTCGCGTCGTGACCAGCTTCGTCGATTGACACCGTTCAACTTCGTCGCGTCGGTACTGGTTGTGCTCTCCACTGTTCATTCCGCCGAGCCCAACACGTGGCAGCGACTGGATCAGGCCACCCTCACTGGTGAACGCTGGGACATCCCCGTCGGCTATTCGTCCACGGCGAAGAAATTCCTGGTGCTGGGGGGCCGGACCTCGTCGGCCAAGTACAAGCAGCCCCATCCCTATGACGTGCTCGCTCTGGATCTGCAGGCGGCGAATTGGGCGAATGAGTTTCCCGCCGGCAAGGACTGGGGTCCGCAGTTCGGCGATTGCACCGCCCCCGCTTGGAAGGACGAGTACTTTCATTTCCAAGACCGCGAGGGAAACGTCCGGCCGAACTGGACGGTGTATGGCACGTTCTCACTCGGTCAGAAATACGACTACGATCCCGACACACGCTGCTTCTATTTCTTCGCGGGAGGTCGCACGTTTCGATATGACCCCGCGATGCGAGTCTGGACGGACCTGCAACCGACGACGAATCCGGAAACGGAACTCGGGGGAGTCCTGCTCTGGAGTTCCCTGTGCTATGACCGCCAGCACAAGCAGTTCGTGCTGTTTGGCGGCGGAAACATGCAGAGCCCGCGCGGCGACCCCGGCACGTGGACGTACACTCCGGCCACCAACGAATGGAAGCAACTTGAGCCGGCGGTCCAGCCGCCCCAGCGGGCGAACTCGCGCTTGGCGTACGATCCCGTCCAGCGCAAGATCGTGCTGTTCGGTGGCGACCAGTTGGATCAGTTGATCGCGGACACCTGGACCTTCGATCTGGCCTCGCAAACGTGGACCCAAGCCCGGCCGCGCAAGTCGCCGTCGCCCCGCGCGGGGCACGCGCTGTTGTGGCTGCCCAAGTCGAAAAAGGTGCTGTTGCTCGGCGGGTACACGTACACGTCCGCGGTCGGCTATGTCGAGAGCTTGTACCAGCCCCGGCCGTTGGAAGCGTGGGTCTACGACGTCGCCACGAGCGACTGGCAGTTGATCAAACGCTTCGATGCCAAGTCATCCCCCGAGTCCCCCGCGCCGACACCGTTGCCGGCCGCCGTCAGTGATGACGATCTGGTTCTCGCCCTGTCGAAGGGGACGTGGCTCGCGCAGATTGACGCAAGCAAGACCGACACCGCGGGGACCGACGAACACGGCGCGGCACCGGGTGCGACCGTTCGCCGCGACGGCCCGCATGATCCGGCATGGTTTCAGCAGGATGTGGCGGCGGCCGAGCCCGCGAAGGTCGACGCGGAACTGCGCGCGCTGCCGGTCAACCGGTTTGTGTTGCGACCGACCCTCAAACTGCCGCGACCAAACATGGACTGGGGGAGCGCGGTCCTGGCACCGGAACTCGATCTGATCATCCGCTTCTCCGGCGGACATTCGGCCTACAGCGGCACCGCGCCACAGGTCTACAACATCAAGACCGACCGGTACTCGGTTCCGTTCGCGGCCGAGTACCCGCTCGAATACGTCTACAGCAACGACCAAGTCCGCGGGGAATGGAGCTTCCAGGGAAATCCGTGGATGACCGGGCACACCTACAAGTCCACCGGATACGACCCGCATTTGAAGTCACTGGTCTTCGCGCCGCACGACTACACGTACTTCTTCGATCCAAGTGCGGGACGCTGGTCGCGCAGTCCCGAGAAGAATCCGTATCGCGCCGACTTCTACAACGTGACCGTCTGCGCCACGCCACAGGGAGCGGTCGTCTGGGGCGATCGACGCACCGGCGGCGACGGTCTGTGGCGACTGGATGCGGCCAGCCGAACGTGGCGTGAGTTGCCCGTCACAGGGGACAAGCTGCCGAACAAGAGTCCCGACCAGCACGGCTTGGCGTTCGACTCGAAGCGAAACCGCCTGCTGTTTTTCAGCAACGCCGACAAGAACAAGGGGGACGTCCTGGCCTACGACATGCAGTCGACGGAAGCCCGCTGGCTGGAGTCGCGCGGTCGCACTCACGCGGCGGTGCCATCGCGCGAAACCGTGTATCTGCCGGATCAGGATCTGGTTCTGTTGGCCGCACGCACCCGCATCAACGACCAGTCCCTGTGGCTGGCCTACGACTGCGCCGCCAACGCTTGGAAAGCCCTGGAATTGCCGGGCGACGACCCGATCGGCAAGGGAACGTCCGGCGGCGCGTTTCACAATTCCGTCGGCATGATGTACGACCCGAACCGAAAGCTCGTCTGGTTCGTCGGACAGAACAGCCACGTCACCACACTGAAGCTCGACCCGGCATCGGCTGTGATTAAGGGACTCGAATGATCGTGTTGTGCCACCATGCCACCGGTGCGGCTGCCCTTGGCCCGGATGATTCAGAGTTTGAACCACGAAATACACGAAATACACGAAAGGTGCCAAAGGCAGAGGATTGCGTGGCATGCCTACCGAGACAATGCGTCGTTCCGTCCAATGACCGGCAGATGATCGCACCGGTCTCAACGTTTTCCTTTCGTGTTTTTCGCGTATTTCGTGGTGAATCATCCGGGTTGGCCGAGTGCCGCATGACACCACCAAGTCGCCGCATGTTTTCCCTGTGAAGGTCATCTCCATGAGTCGTCTTCTGATGCAAATCGGTCACGCGGTGAGGATCTGTTGTTGTGTCGTGATCGCGCGGAGCGCGTTGGCCGCCGATCGGCCGGACGTGGTCGTGACCGATGCCGCGCGGAAAATTCACGCGGCGGGATTCGTCTTTGACGGGCACAACGATCTGCCGTGGATGGTCCGCACTGAAGCGGGTTCGTCGTTCGACAAGGCCGACTTGAAAACACCGCTGGGGCCGAAGTTTCAAACGGACATCGCCCGCCTGCGCGCGGGGAATGTCGGCGCGCAATTCTGGTCGGTCTACATTCCGGCCTCGGCAAGCAAGGACGGCAAGGCGCTGCTGCAGACGCTCGAACAGATTCAACTCGTCCGCACCATGATCCGGCGTTACCCCGAGACGTTCGAGGCGGCCCGGACGGCCGACGATGTGGTCCGCATTCAAAAGTCGGGCAAGATCGCTTCGCTGATCGGTGTCGAAGGGGGCCACTGCATTGAGGATTCGATCGAGAACCTGCGGCGGCTGCATGCGCTGGGAGCCGGATACATGACGCTGACCCACTCCGACACGCTCGCCTGGGCCGACGCCGCCACTGATGATCCGAAGCACGATGGACTGTCTCCGTTCGGCGAAGAGGTGGTGCGCGAGATGAACCGGCTTGGAATGCTCGTCGACCTGTCACACGTCTCGGACGCAACGATGAAGGATGCGTTGCGGGTCTCCACGGCGCCGGTCATCTTCTCGCACTCGTCCGCCCGCGCCATCGCGGCGCATCCGCGTAACGTCCCCGATGATGTGCTGCGACTGGTGAAACAAAATGGCGGTGTGGTGATGATCAACTTCTATCCCGGATTCATCCATGCCGAGTCCGCCAAACGCCGGGCGAACATGTTCCACGTCAGCCGGGAACTGCGCGCGAAGCATCCCATTGAGGCGGACTACAAGAGGGCGATCAAGGCTTGGGAACAGGCGAACCCGATCGAACCGGGCAGCATCCACGACGTCTGCGATCACATCGACCACGTCAAGCAGATTGCCGGCATCGATCACATCGGCCTGGGCTCCGACTTCGACGGCATTCCGATCGTCCCGCGCCAGTTGGAGGATGTCTCGACCTACCCCGTGATCACGCAGGCACTGCTCGACCGCGGCTACTCAGCCGTGGAGATCCATCAAATCATGAGCGGCAACATCCTGCGCGCGATGCGACAGGCGGAGAAGTGACGAGGGACGAGTGGCGAGGCTTCTGGCTCGATGCTTCTTCCTGAAGTTCAGTAGCCGCAGTCCGCCATCGTTGCTAAGCTCCCGACGCCATAGACGAGGCAGTGTCGGTGGGCTGGAGAGTTTCTGTCGGCGGGCTGTCTCGGCAAATGCCTTTCTTCCGCGAATCCATCTTTCGTTGTCTCCGTCCCCATGACGAATTTCCTCAGTCCCGTCGATTACCTCGTCATCTTGGCCTATCTCTGCGCCACGATGGCGATTGGCTTTTGGGTGGGGAGTTACGTCCGCAGCGGGTCGGACTTTTTTCTGGCAGGACGGTCGCTGCCGTGGTGGGCGGTCGGCATGTCGCTGGTCGCGACCGACATCGGCGGCACGGACCTCGTGGGCAACGGAGGAGATTCCTACCGCTACGGCTTGGTGATGGGAAACTTCGAGTGGATCGGCTGCGTCCCCGCGATGTTGCTCGCGGCGTTTGTGTTCATCCCGCATCTCTGGCGGTGCGGCGTGACGACGATCCCCGAGTACCTCGAACGCCGGTTCAGTGCCCCGCTTCGTTCGGTGGTGGCGGCCTGCTGGTTGCTGCTGATGGCGTGCAACCTGGGGGTGATGCTGCTGGCGGCGGCGAAGTTCATGCACACGCTGGCGAACTGGGACATGTCGGTCTCGATCGTCGTCACGGCGCTGCTGGTCGGTGCCTATACCTGGTCCGGCGGTCTGCGCGCGGTCGTGTACACCGACGTCTTGCAGGGCGTGGTGATGATCGCCGGCTGCCTGATGGTCTTGGTCGTCGGCATTGTCGAAATGGGCGGGTTTGAACCGTTCGTGGACAAGGTTCACGACGCCGTCCACGCGCAGAAGCAACGGGCCAAAGAAGCGAACGGAGCGGACGCGGCGGATGACGACGCTCCAGCAAGCAGAGCCGCCGGTCGACGCGCGGCCGAGCGGACGTCGCATCACCTGTCGCTCGTGCAGCCTGTCGATTCGCCGTCACCGGGACCGTGGCCGGCGATCCTGTTCGGCCTGGCGCTGGTGGTCAGTCCGGGTTACTGGATTGGGAACCAGTGCATCGTGCAGCGGTCGCTCGGGGCGAAGTCCGAATACGACGCCAAGGCGGCGTATGTCTCCGGTGCCCTGCTCAAGAACCTGATCCCGTTCATCGTGGCGGTTCCCGGCTTGATCGCGCTGGTCAAGTTCCCGGAACTCGGTCACGCCGACGCCGATCAGGCCCTGCCGAAACTGGTCGGTACGCTGCTGGGCGAAGGGTGGCGCGGTGTGTTCGTGGCGGCGTTTCTGGCGGCGCTGATGTCGAGCGTCGATTCGTACCTGAACTCGGCAACCACGATCTACGTGAACGATTTTTACAAGCGCTACTACCGGCCGAACGCCGATGAGGGCCTGA
>JANMLE010001809.1:0-1525 GCA_031372385.1 Planctomycetota bacterium
ATGAGCTACTACGGCGGCGGCGAGATCTCGGGGGACTTCCCGAACATGGCTCGCAAGATCCGCGACGCGGCCGACCCGCGCGTCTTCCAAATCTACGCCACCGGCTGCTGCGGCGACGTGACGACCGGCAAGTACAACGACGGCTCCAAGGGCAACCGTCCGCTCTTCGCCGAGCGACTGGCGACCGGCATGGCTGCCGCGTGGAAGGAGACGAAGAAGCACGCGCTGACTCGCATCGGCTTCCGCAACGAACCAATGATCCTGCTGCACAGCGAACTGCCGTCACTCAGCGAAACCACGCTGCGGGAGAAACTGGAAGAAGTCACGTTGCGGGAGAAACGGGTAGACGGCCAGTTGCCGCTCGGGACGAGGGCGCAGATTGCGCTGGGACTCAGTTCGCTCCGGCAACATGCCGACGGACACCACATCGACGTCCCGATGATCGACTTCGGTCCCGCTCAACTGGTGCTGCTCCCCGCGGAGAGCTTCGTGGCCTATCAACTGTTCGCCCAGCAGCAGCGACCGGACAGCTTCGTGGTGACGCTCGGCTTCGGCGAAAGCGCCCCCGGATACATCCCGACCAACCAGGCGTACAAGGAAGGCTTCCGCGAAGAGCACGGCTACGTGTGGAACCGCCCCGGAGCGGAAGACATCATCCAGGCGACGCTGAAGAAGGTGCTGGCAAAGTAGCCAGACGATCCGCTTTGGGAGTGCTCCGGCTTGACGGAGCTTTGGAACTTTGGCTTGCGGCGAAGCCGCTTTGGCGATGCACTCGAACGCGAGATTGTGCCGATTCCAAAAAGAGCGGCTTCGCCGCATTCCAAAGCTCCGTCAAGCCGGAGCACTCCCAAAGGGTGGCGACGTTCCGCACCAAAGGACTTGTTGGATTCGGAGTCCTCAGCCGTGTTTGATCTGCGGCTGAGTCAGACCATGCACAGTTCGTGCGGTTCCAGTTCGCTGTCATCCAGATCCAGGCCGCGCCAGATCAGCGTGGCGAATTCGCCGATGTCGTCGATCCATGCCTCGGCCACGTGGCGGCGCTGTTCGGCCGGCAGCAGGATCAGCAGGCGCTTCGAACCCAGCAAGCCGGCGGGGTTCAGACCGTAGTAGCGGTCGAGATAGTTTGACGTGCGGTAACACTCGCGCAGCAGGGCTTGCAGAGTCGCGGGCTTCAGCAGTTCGGGGTTGCCGGTCGGTTCGAGCACCACTTGCAATGTCGAGTGCGGGTTGTCGGTCAGCACACGTCCAATCAACGCCACCGCCCGGCGACGCGCGTCGCTGTTCCAGACCTGTGAGCGGAACCAGAGCGTGAACGCCTGCGTCCGTTTCTCCGGTGGAGGCAGTGGCTGTGTGTTGTCGTCGGTCGCGTCATCCAGATCGATCTCGGCGACGGGAACAGGTTCACCGGCGATCATTTCAAACGTCAGCTTCGGCGGCGGAAACGGATCGAAGTCGGTGTCGAAGATGTCCTGGGCTTCCTGCATCAGTCCGTAGATTTGGGTCAGGTTCAGCGTCGGCGTTTCCA
>JANMLE010001866.1:0-6436 GCA_031372385.1 Planctomycetota bacterium
GTCCTTCACGCGGGACATGGCCGGCTTCTGGCGGCACATCACGGGCGACAGCCAGTTGCGCTGGATCGGCCCCGAAAAGGGAGCCATCCACCTCGCGACAGCAGCGGTCGTCAACGCCGTCTGGGATCTGTGGGCCAAGGTCGAGCGGAAGCCGCTGTGGCGGTTGGTCGCCGACCTGTCGGCCGAGCAATTCGTCGGCTGCATTGATTTCCGCTACCTGACGGATGTGCTGACACCCGACTCGGCCCTCGCGCTGCTGAAGCGTGTCGAACTGACCAAGGCCGATCGGATTCTCCAATTGGAACGCGATGGATATCCCGCCTACACGACGTCAGCCGGATGGCTCGGCTACGACGATGACAAGCTGCGGCGCTTGTGCCGCGAATGTCTCGCGCAGGGCTGGAGCGTCTTCAAGATCAAGGTCGGACGCGATCTGCAGGACGACATCCGCCGCTGCCGGATCATCCGCGAAGAGATCGGTTGGGACCGCCGCCTGATGATGGATGCCAACCAGGTGTGGGACGTGCCGACCGCCATCGACTGGATGCGCGAGTTGGCGCAGTTCAAACCGTGGTTCATCGAGGAACCGACCAACCCCGACGATGTCCTCGGCCACGCGGCGATTGCCAGGGCCATCGCGCCAATCCAAGTCGCGACCGGCGAACACTGTGCGAACCGGATCATGTTCAAACAGTTCCTGCAGGCCGAGGCGATCGGTGTTTTGCAGATCGACAGTTGCCGGCTGGGGGGCGTCAACGAGGTGCTGTCGGTGATGCTGCTCGCCGCGAAGTTCGGCGTCCCGGTCTGCCCGCATGCCGGCGGTGTCGGCCTGTGCGAATACGTGCAGCATCTGGCGATGATCGATTTCGTCTGCGTGAGCGGCTCGCTGGAAAACCGCCTCTGCGAATACGCCGGCCACCTGCACGAACACTTCCTCAACCCGGTCGTGATGCGCGGCGGCAGTTACCTGCCGCCAACGGCCCACGGCTACAGCATCACGATGCAACCCGCCTCGATCGCGCAGTACGAATTCCCCAACGGTGCCGCCTGGAAGTAGGACAGGTTTTCAACCTGTCCGTCAGACCTCCGAATTCGGTTGTGGGCTGGCCTCGGTTGTGGGCTGGTCTCCCGACCAGCCCACGCGCACGACCGTCAGGTCTCCAATCGCCCTTTGTGAAGCAATGGATACCACTCCGAAACACGGAGCACGGACGGATTGAAAATCCGTCCTACGGTTGAATCTCGTGCGGCAGTTGTTCGACGTTGCCGGCCGCGTCCGTGGCCACGGCCTTGATCAAGCCGTCGGCCGGAAGCGTCTTCAGGGTCGCTTCCCATTCCGCGAAGTTGCCGCGCGTGGCCTTGGCAGCTTCGCCGTTCACGACAACCTGCTTGATGTCGCCGTTGTCTTCGCTCACCCCGCGGACATGCCATGCCCCATCCACGCGCCGGACGCGGGTGATGATCGTGGCTGGCGGCTGGTCGTCGACGGGGTGCAACAGTTCCGGGAACGGCACGTCGCGGACTTCGGCCGCGCGCGATTCATCGCCGGTCAGTGGTGGGTCCGACTTGAAGAACGACGCGATTTCGGCCTTGAATTCGCCCGACTTCACACTGACGACTTTCGCATGCCGGCCCGGACCGTAGTAGTCGTGGACGAACACTGGCACGCTGGTGGAGGACTTCGGCGTGGGACGCGGTCCGCCACCGAGGTTGACCAGGGCTCGCCGGTTGCCGTCCTTGCGGTCGAGAACCTGCACGTTTTTCAGATGCGTTTCCGCGCCCCCCGTCGGGTTGTCGTCGGTCATCTGCACCAGCGGCATGCCGCTGTTCTGATGGCCGATGAATGACAATCCGTCCACCGTCAGCGAACCATATTGCACCGAAAGGTCATCGTGGCCGCGGTTGAACGGTTCCGCGTCGCCGTTCCTGCCCGACTGGCTGATGGTCAGGTTGCGATAAACATGGCGATCGAAGTTCGGGTGATAGACGCCATAGGCCGACCGATGGATCTGCATGTTTTCCACGAGGACCGACGGCGATTGCACGCGGAAGCCATAGTGGATTTCCCAGATCTTCGTGTTGCGCAGCACGAACGGATGCCGCTCGTCGGGCCCGACGCGGTCGACTCCCTCGCCAAGATTGATGCCGTACAACCCGTCGCAATGCGCCTCGTTGTCCTCGAACCGCACGAATGGCAGCGTGCGGATGTCGGTCTCCTTCTTCGTGCCATCGGGCTGCATCACCGGCCGCGTCATCTTCATCGCGCTGGTCTGGGTCGCCTCGAAGCGATACCCGTACTGGTTGTTTTCGCAGGCGACGTTGCGGGTGAAGGTGTTGAAGCTGTTGGCCCACCAGAATCCCGATCCCTCGTTCTGATCGAACGGCAGCACCTGCTTCGGCAGCTTCCTGCCCTGCATCGATTGGACCGCGAGGTTCCGATCGAGAACGTTGTAGACCTCGGTGCCGTCCTCCAGGAAGAAGCCGTGACCGACGCTCTGGTAACCGATGCAGTCGCGGACCACCAGGTAGTTCGTGCCGTGGATCGTCAGCCAGCGGTTGTGACTGTCCCAGATCGAGGCTCCGATCACCGAACTGCCGCGCATGGTGTTGCCGATGAGATGAAAATGCAGGCTGTACCGACCGAGCATGTCCTTCTTGCCGAGATGTCGGAACTCGGCATAGCTGATCGAACCGGCCGAACCGCGGTGGTACATCGTGTGACCGCGCTGTCCGTCCGGCGCGGCCGATTCGACGGTGACGTTCCGGCTGAGGTTCGCCACTTCGCCCCGGAAGTCCCCCTCACCGAGATGCTCGTGGACGAGTGGTTGATTAAGCGTGACGCGCGCGCCGTCGACGGCCATCACCACGCGTTCTTCCGTTTGCAGGAGATCCGTCCCACCGCCGATGTCCCGACCGAGATGCGTCGCCGTGATGATGAGCCGGTCGCCGACGCGCCAGCCCGTGACCGGTTCGTCCAGCGTCACACCGTCATCGCCCTTCTTGGCGGTGGCGCCCAGCTTGAGCCATGTCCGGCTGAGCGGCGCCCCGTGAAAGTCCATCCGTCCGCCGCAGCAAACGATCGCCGGACACGATTGCTTGTCCTGGCCCTCGACCGCGATCAGGCGAATCAGCGCGGTCCGGTTGGCGGCAATCGGCTTGTCCGGCGTCCCCACTTCGAGGGCCGGTCGCGGTTTGCCTTCCTCGGCTTCGGCAAGATGCGCATCGCAATCGAAGCCCTCTTCGCTGGGCGAGTCCCCCGCCTCAATCTTCAGAACGCCGACATTCAGTTGAGTGTCCTTGTCGGGCGCAAACGACAACGTCCCGGCCACACAGACCGCGCGGATCGCCGCGTCCGACTTCACGTCATAGACGACCGCATGTCCCTCGCGAACATGAACCCGCGCCCCCGCCGCCGGTACAACGCCGCCCTCCCACGTCACCGCCGCCGACCACGGACCGCTCCGCGCCGAACCAATCCACAACGGCTCGTCGGCACTGGCGAGACTCGTCAGGAAGACCGCCAGCAGCGCGGTTGCCGCCCTGCTCAGGAATCTGCGGGTGTCCGGGTTTGAACGATCCAGTGTGCTTCGACTCACGATGGACTCCTCTGTTGGCGATACCCTGCGCGGTCAGGAACGAAACATTTCTGTTTAGCCCCAACGCCATCGGCGTGGGAGCAATCGACGGTTCGACCGTGTCCACTCCCACGCCGATGGCGTTGGGGCTAAACGTCGCCCATTAGAGCGTGTGAGGTCTCTGACCGAAACCTCGACACGGATAGTGCGATCTGGGCGGCGATCGACGGATATCCGCTGGAAGCCCGTTCGCAGAAGTCGATGGGGCCGTGCCGAAGAGGGGGCATGGTCCAGCGCCGGATGATTCGCCGGGAAATCGGGACCGTTTCCCATCGACCGCGACTCTCTTCCGACGGATTCGAGACCTTGATCGCCGAAAGAACACGGCCATGTCGAGGACTCCAAGTCCGTGGCACCCCCGACTACCGTGGTTCGCGATCGAAAGCAGAAACGTGACACCCGCCAAACCACGCGCACCCGGCGGTGGGAGTGAGGCAAGGTCCATATCCGGGCGTCTCTGTTCTGCGAACTCGCTGCTCTGGGGTCGCGACCCCATCTTCATCCGTCAGTGAACGACGAGTGGTCCCGGTCATGGATCGGGAAGGACTGCGAAAAAAAACACGGGGAGGGCCAACCCTCCCCGCAACATGCCAGCGTCCCTCAGATTGCATGTCTCTTAGATTGCATCCAGAAGCGACGCGCTCCGATCACCGACGCTGGAACCACTCATTGATTCGCTCCCACCATCGAGTCGCCTCGTGGCCCTGCTGGGTCCGCTCCCCGCTGCTGGCGGGCTGTTGAGCCGTCTCCTTGCGGAGTTTGCCTTCCAATTCATCGACCTCCTTGAGCATCTTGTCCACATCCTCGCGCCGATCTTGGGGGGCAATCTCGCGGTAGAGCCGCAATGACTGACGGGCTACGTTCAGATTGGCTTGGGCTGCGGCGGTGCTGTTCTCCTCCAGCGCCCGTTTGGCGAGCCACATCGCATCGCGGGCCTCCGCCAAGGGAGTGTCCTCCTTGTTGTAGCGGAACTCGACGCCCCGAACCTGAGCCAGGGCCAGCGCCTTGGCCGCGTCATCAGTCTTCTTCTCGTCCAAGGCCCTCGCCACCCGACCCAACTGAGCCTCGACCAGGTTGAGGTCTGCCAGAACTTGCGTGGTGATGGTCTCCGAACTGACGAGTCGGACGCCTTGGATCTCGGCCGCATCCGGGTTTTTCGGATCATGTTTGTTGTTCGCCGCATCCCGTTTGGCCGCGACAATGGGGGTCAGGGTCTTGGTACTGAGCATCCCCTCGAACAGGGGTACCCGGTCTTCCTGGACTTTGCGCTGATCCTCGTAGATCACCTTGCCATCCGGTGCAGTCGTCTTGGTATGGACAGTCGTCGTCGGCAGCAGGGTGCGGATGGCCTTGATTGCCTGGCGTCCTTGATCGACTTCCTTTTGCGCCACCTTCGAGTCGTCGGCATCGAGAGCCCGGCGGGCCTCATCGATATGCTGGAAGACTTGGGCCGTCAGCAGAGCGACCTGCCGCCGGTCCTCTTGGCTGAGGGTTCCCTTGGTCTCGCTCATCACTTCCGTACGGAATCCCCCTTTCGCCCCGAACGCGCGGACTGCGGGGCCGCCTTTCGCCTCGTTCGAGACAGACTTCGCCGGCTTCTCGTCCGCAGCCGAGTTGTCGTTCTGCGCCCACGCCCAACCGGTGAGGACGGGGACGGCAGCCAACCCCACAACCACAAACCACCGTGCTGAATTGAAAGTTCGCTGATTCATGATGAAATCCTCCTTTTTGAATGTTCCTCGCAAACCACGTGAGACCCAGACCGGCGACCCGGGTGACGCCAGACGGGGATGCTCCCGGTGCGAGATTTAGCAAAGTGCATGCCATTGATTCGTGCCTGAAACGATGCGATTCGTGCCTGAAACGAAGCGAAAAGGGAGCAATAACTTAAGCGAAAAATCGGGTTCGTCCCCTCATTGTTTTCTCGACGAGGGCGGTGTCAATTTGGCTGCAGACGAACCTGCCGGAACGATTGTCGGCAGACAAGAACCCATCAGAAGACGTGACCGACAAACGTCCGATGAACGTGGGTCAGGTTTTTTACCTGCCCGTGATTCAATGTACTTCGGTCAGGTAAAAAACCTGTCCCCGAGACTATTGTTGTTCATGTCATCAGATGAATTGCAAGTGGGGCTGTCAGAACAGTAGCCTCTTGTCGCGATGCGGCGGGGTGGCCGGGGCTGGACCAACGGGAAGCCCCGGTGATGACATGGACGATGCCGGTTTGAGGACCAGGGTCAAGACAATGGCCACAATTCACCAACGACCGGGGTTTCGCCCAAAGCGGCTCCAACCCCGGCCACCCTGCCGCGACAGCGATCAACAAGAATGCGCGCGGGGAATGGCTTGAACGATCGAAGGTGCTTCGACTCACGATGAACTCCTGTGACTGCTGGCGAATCATGAATGCAAACAGAGAACGGCCTCAACACATCCTGAGCCGGGGGGATCAACTCCCGGCCACCGTCAACTCCACGTGTTGGATGGAGTTCCGCCCCGACTTGGCAAACGGGCGCGGCATCGGCTGCGCCACGTCGTTGGCGTCGATCGTCCGGCAACGGAGATGGTACTTGCCCGCCGCCACTGCGGGTATGAGGGCGGCCCAATGAGCCTGCGCGTACCGCATCGGCCAGGCATTCGGCTTCGCGGTGCCCGCGTCAAATCCCAACACGCCGGACGGCAAGTTCCCCCCGGCAAACCCGCCGGCCCAAGACTGGGGCGGTGCGAGGATCTCCGCGTCCTTCCAGTCTGCGGTCGCAAAGTGGGGATCATCGGCGGGCAATGGCTGTTCCGCGGGATGC
>JANMLE010001897.1:0-2958 GCA_031372385.1 Planctomycetota bacterium
TCAGCCCACGTTTCCCGGGAAATAACGCATCCGTGTGGGCTAAAGCCCACACTACGGAGACTTTTGTCGGAAACGTCATCCATGAACTGAACCACGAAATATACGAAAGCCACGAAAGGCCGAGGGTTGCGTCGCAGGTCACCAGAAGCATTGTGTCGCGCCGTCCAAAGACTGGTGCATCAACTAATCTGCCTCACTGTTATTCCCTTCGTGAGTTTCGTGTATTGCGAGGTGAATAATCGGGGGTAGCAGTTAAAACGAAAACGTCTCACTCTGGGCCGCGTGAGGTATCACTCACGACGCGGATCGACCCGGGCGAACTCATGCTGGATCTCGTCGTCGATTTCCGCCTGATGGTCGTGGGGTGAAAAGAAAACCCCGGCTGAGGAACTCAGCCGGGGCCTGATCCGATTCACGCCGCCGCTTGGGATTGGCAGTCTGTTGAAAAACGCGGGGTACGCTTCCAGCGTGCCCGAATTCCTCGCGAAAGACCACGTTGAAAACGTGCTCCACGTCCTTTTTCAACCGGCGGTTAGTACTCGCGCTTCGTCTTGATGCCTGGCGCGGGGACCGGGTATTTGCCGTCGGCGCCGGCCACCAGCGGGGCTTCGCCGTCGAGGACCAGCTTGTCGACGTTCGGGGCGAATTCGTGCTCGCAGTTGAGCATCTCGTCGTAGGTGATGACCCGGCCGGTGTGACACGCCATACGGCCCATCGATGTGACCAGGCTCGCCTCGGCACCGCGCTTCACCTCGTTGTATGGCAGATCCTGGCGGATCGCGTTCATCAGGTGGTCCCATTCCAATTGATAGGGACTGATCCGGTCCTCGGACTTCCAGATCGCTTCGCTCTCGGTCATCTTCTGACCCTTGTAGATGCGGGCCTTGGACGGCCAGTGTCCCGAGGCCGAGATCGTGGCCGATCCCTTGCTGCAATGGGCGTAACTGGCGAACTCGGTCGCCGCGCCGGGCATGCCGCGGCCTTCGAGGAACAGCTTTGATCCGTCGTCGAACGTGTATTCGACGCTGTACACGTCGAAGTTCTGATCGACGTAATCACCGCGATAGTGCCGGCCGCCGTAGCCCTTGGCTTCCACCGGCCAGATGTTCTTGTCGTCGCGATCCTTCATCCAGCAGCACTCGTCGATGTTGTGGATCAGGAAGTCGCTGTACCCGCCGCCGCTGGCCCACAGGAACGCATGGAAGTTCCGAATCTGGTATTCCAGTTCATTCTTGTTGGCCGGCTTGGGTCCGACGAACGCGGAGCCGGTCGGTCCGGACACGCGGTAGGCGCGCAGGGCGATCAGATCGCCGAGGTCGCCGTTCCGAATGCGCTTGGCCAGTTCACCGCGGTCCGCACAGTGACGGCACATCAGCCCGACGCCAACCTTGAGGTTCTTCTTGAGTGACTCCTCGTAGAGCGCCAGCATCTTGCGGGTGCTGGGGCCGTCGACGGTGATCGGCTTTTCCATGAAGACGTTCAGGCCCTTTTCGATGGCGTACTTGAAGTGGACCCAGCGGAAGGCGGGCGGCGTTGTCAGGATGACCACGTCCCCCTTCTTCAAACTGTCCATCGCGTTCTTGTAGGCGTCGAAGCCGATGAACTTGTGATCTTCGGCGACCTGGACCAGTTCCTTCTTGTCGTTCTTCAGGCCGTCGTGGCTGGACTTCAACCGGTCAGGAAACGCATCGGCCATCGCGGTCAGTTTGACGGGGCCGACCTTGGTCGACAGGGCGTTCTGAGCCGCTCCGGTTCCGCGTCCGCCGCAGCCAACGAGGGCGATGTTGATCGTGCCGCTCTCGCCGGCATAGACGAACTGCGGCAGGGCGATTCCTGCCAGGGCCGAGGCGGCGACGAGCTGCCCCGACGTCTTCAACACTTCGCGGCGCGTCAGGCCGCTGCCGGTGTCATTGGTGCTGGTGTTTGCCACGGTTGAAGTCTCCTGGGGTGGGTGCTGCGGGGCGGCGGGGAAAAGCCACAGCACCAAACCGGTCTGGAATGGATGCGGGCAGACGCCGTTTTACCGCCATTTGCCCCGGTACGCGAGTGATCGGGATTCCACAATAAAGGGGGGCTCCGCCGTTCCTGCGGAAAGTTGTGTGACGTGAGCGGCAAGGCGCTAGCCGCCGGTGATTTCCACCAGACCGGCGGCTAGCGCCTTGCCGCTCACGGGTGTTGTTCAACAGGAATGGCGGTGAGCCAAAAAAAAGCCCCGGACATTTCTGTCCGGGGCTTTCGATTGGCAATCTGAGATTCAATCAGCGTCAGTTTTCTTCCGGCTTGGCTTCGGTCTTGGCGTCGTCCTTCTTCGCCTCGTCCTTCTTCTCTTCCGGCTTCTTTTCTTCCGGCTTGGTGGCGGCGGCCAGCTTGACCTTGAGCGCGGCGACTTCATCGTTGGCCTTCTTCAGGTCATCTCCCGACTTCTTCGCATCATCGTTGGCCTTCTTCAGGTCGTCGCCCAATTTCGTCAAGTCGGCGGCGGTCTTTTTCAGATCGTCGGACGTCTTCTTGAGATCACCGGCGAGCTTATCGCTTTCCGTCTTGGCGGACTTGGCTTCATCGACGGCCTTCTTGGCCAGATCCATCGCAGCCTTGGTTTCCGCCTGCGCGGACGTCACTTGCTTGGCGGCATCAGCCTTCGCCTTGACGGCGTCGTCTTTCGCTTTGGCCGCGGCGACTTCCGCGTCCTTCTGACCCTTTTGAGCCACGAGCATGGCGTCTTTGGACTGCTTGGCGGCAGCCTGCTGTTCCTTGGCGTCTTTGGCCGAGGCGGCTTCGGCGGTGCGCGCCTTGTCACGCTCGGTGATCGCGACGGTGCGTTCCCCCTTGGCCTTGTCCTGTTCGGCAACCGCCGACTTCAGTTCGTCCCGCAATTTGGCCAACTCGACTTGCAGAGCCGAGCGTTCCGCCACTAACGAATCGCGTTCTCCCGTCATCTTGGCCAGAGCGGCTTCCGCC
>JANMLE010000037.1:0-1564 GCA_031372385.1 Planctomycetota bacterium
GTTCCATCCGGGACGTCATAGTCGGGATCGGCGTCCCCGGCTTTCGCGTCGGTCTTGGAATCTTGGGCGCGAACCGCGGTCGGTGCCACCGACGACGAACACGAGGCCACGGCGAAGAACAACATGGCTGACACGGCAGCCGCCAAAGGCGACGAGGCAGATCGACAAATCAGACGCGACGGGACCATCGCAAGCTCCATAAGCGAAGGGGATTCGACAGGCCCCCCAGACACTCCGGGGAAGCCCGGATCAAGATACCCCGTTGCGATGACACTTCGCCAGCCGTTGCCGAAGATCTTTCGGCTGCGGGAGCCTGCCGCGACGGTTTTCCGGGTTGCGCGGGATGCATCCGGGAAACCTTCCGTCTACACTTCCCGCGAGTCCACGTCCCCCTCACAAAGTCATCCGATCGCTGAGGCCGTCCCCAGGAAATCAACAACCAAGGCCGTAGGACGGATTTCCAATCCGTCCGTCAACCTCGGACGGATTGGAAATCCGTCCTACGGGTCGATCATTTCCTGCTGACAGCCTGAGTCCATCGGCGTTCCGCGGCCCAAGGAATTCCGTCCATGTCAGACGATGTTCAACTGATCAACAATCCGCTCATGGCTGCGTCCGGCCTTCCTGATTTCGCCGCCATCCGATCCGAGCACATTGGTCCAGCGGTCAGGCATGTTCTGGCGGAGGCCTCCGAAAAACTCACGGCAGTCGAGCGGGAATTGACCCCCGCGTGGGACGGGACGATCGGCCGACTCGAAGAACTCGACCGTCCGTTCGAGTACGGCTGGAAGCCGGTCGGCCATCTGTTCGGCGTGTTGAATTCCGATGAACTGCGCACCGCCTACGAGGCCGTGTTACCTGAAGTGGTGCAGTTCGGACTGCGGGCCAGTCAGAGCGAGCCGATCTATCGGACGCTGAAGACGCTGCGAAACAGTGACGAATGGGCGAAGCTCAGCGGACCCCAGCAGCGGATCGTGGCCGATCGGATCAAGGGGGCCGAACTGTCCGGCATCGCACTGTCGGGCGGGCCGCGCGAACGGTTCAATGCGATCGAGCAGGAGTTATCGCAAGTGGCAACCGACTTCTCGAACCATGTGCTCGATGCGACGAAGGCGTATGCGCTGGATGTCACCGATGCGGCGGACGCCGCCGGCTGGCCCGGCACGCTGCGGAATCAGGCGTCGCGCGCGTGGAACACCGCCCATGCGGACGCGCCGACAAAGGCCACGCCGGAAGCCGGTCCGTGGCGGGTGACGCTCGAAGCACCGCTGTTCACGCCGTTCATGGAACACTGCCGCAACCGGGCACTGCGCGAACAACTCTACCGGGCCTTCGTCACGCGGGCGGCGTCGGGATCGCTCGACAACGGACCGCTTCTCACGCGCATCCTCGAACTGCGCCGCGAGAAGGCGAGACTGCTCGGATTCAACAACTTCGCCGAAGTCAGCCTCGCGCGAAAGATGGCGCCCAATGTCGACGCGGTCGCGCAGATGTTCCGTCAACTGCGGGATGCCTCATGGAATGCCGCGGTCCGAGATCTCGATGACATCAAGTCGTTGAAGGC
>JANMLE010000050.1:0-6777 GCA_031372385.1 Planctomycetota bacterium
AGGCAGGCGTTGTGGCCACCAAATCCGAAACTGTTGGACAGCACTCGATCCAGCTTGAGCGGTCGCGCAGTGTTCGGAACATAATCCAAGTCGCAATCCGGATCCTGGTTTTCAATGTTGATGGTGGGAGGCACCAACTGATTCAGCAGACACAGGATCGAAATGACGAACTCCACTCCGCCCGAGGCACCGAGCAGATGTCCCAGTTGACTCTTCGTGCTCGACACGCAGAGTCCCTGTTTGGCAAACGATCCGAATACTCGCTTGATGGCGTTCGTTTCGGCCTTGTCACCCAGCGGCGTACTCGTCCCGTGGGCGTTGATGTAGGCGACCTGATCCGGATTCAACCGGGCGTCCCGCAAGGAATCACTCATCGCCCGCGCCGCACCGGCCCCTTCGGGATCGGGTGCCGTCATGTGCGAACCATCCGGAGACATGCCGTAACCCAAGACTTCGGCCAAGATGGTGGCACCACGCCCGCGTGCGTGTTCGTATTCTTCCAAGACAACCACTCCCGCTCCTTCAGCGAGCACGAATCCGTCACGATCCTTGTCAAACGGCCGGCTGGCTGTTTCGGGGGAATCATTGCGAGTGGACAGCGCACCCATGCGGGCGAAACCTGACAGTCCCATCGGCGTGATGGCCGCTTCGCTGCCGCCCGTGATCATGACATCGGCCACATCGTGTTGGATCAGGCGGAAGGCGTCACCAATGGCATTACTGGCCGAGGCGCAGGCGGTGGCGACCGCACTGCTGGGCCCCTTCAGGCCCCAAAAAACGGAGATATTCCCGCTGGCGGCGTTGACCATCAGCTTGGGAATCATGAACGGTGAGACGCGCGACGGCCCGCGGTCAAAGAGCTTGGCGTGCTGCTCTTCGATCTCGTTCAGCCCGCCGATTCCGCTGCCGATGATGACACCGCAACGGTACGGATCGGGTTCGGCGGGAAAGCTGATGCCACTCTGGCGGACGGCCTTTTGGGCCGCGGCGAGTGCGAACTGCGAGAATCGGTCGAGCCGCTTGGCTTCCTTCCCGTCAAAATGATCCTCGGGGCGGAAGTCTTTCACTTCGCCACCAAAATTCACTTTGAAGTCGGAGCAATCGAAGCGCTCGAGTCGGCTGACGCCGCTCTTGCCGGCGCACAACTTCTCCCAGAACTCTGGGACTTCACTCCCGAGCGCAGTGACAACCGACATCCCTGTCACGACGACACGTCTGGCCATCCGTCACTGCTTCTCCATGATGTAGTCGACGGCATTGCCGACCGTCTGAATCTTATCCTGATCCGCTTCGGGAATCTGGACACCAAACTCGTCTTCGAATTCCATGACGAGTTCGACCAGATCGAGCGAATCGGCCTTCAAATCAGCAATGAACGCGCTTTCCAGCTTGATGTCATCCTTGGGGACATTGAGCTGTTCGCTGACGATGCTGATGACTTTTGTTTTGACCTCGTCAACCGATGCCACGCTGCACTCCTTCGTAGCAGATCCATCCAAACCAAACCGCGGCATCCGCCGCACAACTTGCACCACACACCAACCCGGACCCCGTTGTCGGGCTGCGGGGCGGAGCAGATATACCGCGTTTGTCCGGTTGTGTAAACCGCAGGAATCAGGCGAATTTGTGGAAAGTTCAACGCTGCCGACGTCCGAAGTCCGACGCCGCCCACCAAACCCGTTTCGACCAATGATTGTCCGTTGAAATACGCCTGTTCAGCGCCCGGTCCGCGTGCGCTGCGACATTGAATGATGCCTACGAAACGCAGACACCGCATTTTCAATTGGCAGACAGCAGCGAGCCGGCACGAGTAACGGCAGCGAAGTCGCTCGCAGGTCGCATTCAAATCATGCTCACCCAAACAACTCCCTGATCGGCCGACCATCGTCCATCAATCCCACTGGGCGTCCTTGGGTATCGGGGAGTCTCAGTTCGTGGTCGATGCCGAGAGCGTGGTAGATCGTGGCGGCGAGGTCTTGCGGGCTGTGGGGCAGTGTGACCGCATACGCCGCATCTTTGTCGGTCTGGCCAAGGACGCAGCCGCCGCGGATGCCGGCTCCGGCGAGCAGGGCGGGGAAAAGCGTGCTCCAGTGGTCGCGGCCACCGCCACCGTTGAGCTTCGGCGTGCGACCCATCTCACCCAGACAAACGACGAGCGTTTCGTTGAGCAGCCCGCGCTCATCAAGGTCCGTCAGAAGCGCGGACAATGTTTGATCGAGGTACGGGAGCAGGTAGCCTTCGACCTCCTTGTTGTTCTGGTGCGAGTCCCACCCGTAGCCGTTGGGGCAGTCGAAATGTACGGTTGTGTAACGGACACCCGCCTCGACGAGTCGCCGCGCCATCAACGCCGACTGACCGAACAAGTGGCGTCCGTAGCGATCGCGCAGCTCGGGCGATTCCTGTTTGATGTCGAGCGCCTTCCGCGTCCGCTCGGATGCGACGAGTGAGAGTGCCCGCTGCTGGAAACGGTCGTACGCGGTCAACGCTTTTTCACCGTCGAGCCGCCGCAACTGCTGCTCGAACTGCGCGAGCAGCGACTGCCGTGAGTTCAACCGGTCGAGCGTCAGGGCCTCGGGTGTGACAAGACCCTCGATCTGAAACGCCAGTTCCTCTTCGGCACAGACGCGCTGGTACGGATCGTCGTCGTCATTCTTCTTGTTGACCATTGTCGTGATCGGATCGTAGCCCCGACCCAACCAACCGGCGTACTCACCCGGCCGGATCAACTTCGACGTGTACTTCTGAAGCCGCCCGAGATAGTTCGGCACGACGACATAGCTGGGGAGATTCGGCAGACCCGTCCCCTGTTGTGCGCGGGTCTCCTGACCCCGCACACCGGCGCGACAGAAGGTCTCCTCTTGCGGTCCACCGCTTATGTGTCGTTCGCTCTGAAGTGTAAGAGGAGACCTGCGGTGGGGCGTTTCGGCGGGGTCGGGAGACCCGCGCCGAACAGTTTCCGACCCGCGCCGAACAGTGTGCCGGTCTTGATTGAGATACTCGACGACCGATCCCATTGACGGCCAGTCTTGCGGAGTCGCATTGAATCCGCCGCCGATCGGGATGTGCCAGCGCTTGCCCGTCTGAATGAAGTGGCCTCCCCCGCTGTGGTCGTTGAAGTCGTGCGACAGCGTGCGGACGATGGCAAACTTGTCGGAGATCGCCGCGCACTTCGGCAGCAACTCACACACGTGCAGATCGGGCGTGCGGGACGCAATCGGCGACAGCGGACCTCGAATCGCTTTCGGGGCCAGCGGCTTCATGTCCCACGTCTCAAGCTGGCTCGGCCCGCCAAACAACATCACGAAGATGACCGACTTGGCCCGAGGCTTGAGGGGCGCCTCCCCACCCTGCCCCGCCTTCTGAACAGCCTCTTCCGCCTGAAGCAGCCTGGGCACCGTGAGTCCAAACAACCCCGCCCCGCCCGCCGCGATGAGTTCACGCCGCGAGATGTTCTCGCAGACCGAATGAGCCCGTCCGTTGATGGTCAACATCGAAAAGGCTTCCTCTAAAATCTACGGGGGAGAGTCGATCGGAATTCTGTCCGCTGACGGAAGTTGTCAAATCCAGATCCAATCCAACACCGTCAACTCCATGAAAATCCAATTCACGAACCATAACGGCACGGCGACAATCTCGACAACAAATCTTCGCCACCGTGAAGAGAATCCACGACGTGGTATTTGAAACACATCCCATACGAATGTGACGACCGGCACCGTGAGGATGGCAATTTGTGTACCGAGATAGTTTGAGATCGGCGCATGACCTAGTGAACCCCAGTCGGGAGAAACGGCCCATGTCAACGGGACCAGCACCCCAATTACCGTCGCAAACAGGATAGTTGCATCTCTTCGATTCGGTACGTAATGCAGGACGACCTCTTTCGCCACGTACATCGCGGCGACCAAGATCACCCCACAGAAATAGACGAGGCCGATACCATGCTCGTACGTCAGATGCATTGTGCGGTCCCCTTTACACCTCCGGCAACACCCACGGTTTGCGGTACTCGGGGCGAGTCCTCAGCGCGTTGGCTTCGGCATCGTTGATGAAGGTTTCGGTCTTCGCGTCGAACACCAGCTTGCGGCCGATTCGGCTGGCGACGTTGCCCATGTGGCAGAGCAGACTCGACGGATGGCCGACTGTTTCCAGATCGGCATTGGGCCGCTTCCGACTCTTGATGCAGTCGACGAAATTCTGAACGTGAGCCGCTTCGTCGTTGTCGCCGGTGTGTTCTCCCAGCACCTGACCGCCCGGGCCGAAAGCCTTCCACGCCGTGTTGCCGATCACGATCTGCGCCTTGTCGCCGTAGACGGCCGCGCCTTCGGACTCGCCGAGAAAGTTGTACGGCGTCCAGATCCGCATCTCGTAAGTGAGCAGCTTCGGTTTCGGACCGCCGTACTCGTAGTTGACCTGCAGCGTGTCGGGCCATTCCTGCATGTCGTCGAAGTACCACTTGCCGCCTCCCGTGACGACGGTCGTGGGGAGGCCGATCGGTCCGTCTCCCTGAGCCTCCGATGCGGCGGACAATGCCCAGCTCGCCATGTCGAGACGATGCACGCCGTCGTTGCCGAGATCGCCGGTCCCGTAATCGTAGAACCACCGCCAGCGGCCATGAAACCGGTTCGGGTTGAACGGCCGCTTCGGCGCGGGGCCGAGCCACATGTCGTAATCGACTCCTTCCGGCGGTTCGCGATCCTTGGGGAAGCCGATGCTCCCCTGCTTCGCACTCTCCCACGCACGAGCCACCAGACAGCGACCGAGTGCGCCGGTCTTGATGAACTCGATCGCCGTTCGCATCCGCTCGGTCGTGCGGGCCTGAGTCCCCATCTGGATGACTCGGCCATGCTTCTTCATCGCGGCCACCATCCGCTGGCCTTCGACAATGTTGTGGCCGTCGGGCTTCTCGACGTACACGTCCTTCCCGGCGAGACACGCGAGGATCGTCGGGATCGCATGCCAGTGATCGGGCGTGCCGACCACGATCGCATCGAGGCTCTTGTCGTCAATCAGCTTGCGGAAGTCGGCCACAGTCTGCGGCTTGGTCCCCTGATTCTTCTCAACGGCCGCGACCGCCTGTCCGAACTTGCCGGGATCGAGATCCGCCAGCGCCACGACTTCACAGTTCTTGTTCCGTGAGAACGAATTGACGAGGCTGAACGCTCGCCCGCCGGTCCCGACACAGCCGACGCGCACACGCTCGCTGGCAACGGCCTTTCCCGGCGGGTCCGCGGCAAGCAGGGAGGCGGCTCCGGCAACACTGAGCGCGGATGACGCCAGGAATTCGCGACGCTGCATGACGGAGTCTCCCATTGTCAGAAAGAGTGGCCGATCGAAGTTCGCGGATATTCTGGCGAGAAGAGCAACGATGGGAAAGAGACGAGTGGCGAGTGGCGAGTGGCGAGTGGCGAGTGGCGAGTGACGAGTGGCGAGAAGGGAATCTGTCGATGCCGCAGTCAGGATTGTGGCGAGATCGGTGCTCACACCACTTTTCACTCGTTACTTTCATTCCCCTCATTACTCGTTAACTTCTATCCATCCGACTCGTCCTCCCGTTGCCTTTCACTCGCCACTCACCACTCACCACTCACCACTCTTCACTCTTCACTCCCCTGCCATGCACTCTGCCACTGCCGTCGTTGAAGGTTATTTGTCGGGAACGCGGGTCGACACGTTTCTGGCGCGGCACCTGCGCAGTTACACCGCGTGGCGACTGCATCGGCTGGTGCGGGCCGGGCAAGTGACGGTCAACGGGTCCGTGGCCGCTCCCGATCAGCGTGTTTTTAAGGGCGAATCGGTGTCGGTGAGGTTGCTGGAACCCCCCGACAATCTGATGCCCGCCGAAGAGATTGCGTTCGGGATCGTGTACGAAGACCAATGGCTGCTGATCGTCGACAAGCCGGCGGGATTGATCATTCATCCGACTGGCATGAACCCGTCCGGCACATTGACCAACGCCTTGCAGCACTATCTCGACCGGCAATCCGACTACCCCGGACAGCAGAAGCCGGGAATCGTCCACCGGCTGGACCGCGACACCAGCGGGGTCGTGGCGACGGCGAAGGATCATCTGTCGCACCGGCTGCTGTCGATCGAGTTTCAGCGCGCGCGGATCGCCAAGTCATACGTGGCGATTGTCGACGGGATCGTGACGCCGGACGACGGAACAATCGATCTGCCGATCGGTCGTGCCCGCGGCGGAGCCAGCGCCCTGATGTCGTGTCAGGCGGATGCCGTTGATGCCAAATCGTCGAAGACCAACTTTGAAGTGATCGAGCGGTATCCGCTCCACACCCTGGTCCGCGCCCGGCCGCGCACGGGACGGCTGCATCAGATCCGTGTCCACTTCGCCACGATCGGCCATCCGGTTGTCGGCGACGATTTCTACGGTATGCTCGGTGCCCTGAAGCCCGATCGCGAAGTGCCGCAGCCGGGCCAACCGCCTCGCGCGCCCATGTCCCCCTACATCGGACGCCAGGCGCTGCATGCCGCCGAGATTTCGTTTGCACACCCCATCACCCACGACTGGCAGACGTTCGCCGCACCGCTTGCCGAAGACATCGAACGGGCGATTGAACTGGTGCGCAGTCTGTGATCCTCGACGTGGTCTGATGTGCGACGTTTAGGATCGGCGCAGAATTGATTGTCGTGGGGGGGGGGCGGGCGCACCCCGGGTGTGGGGGGGGGGACCCCCCCAAAAGCGGGCGTGATTTTTTTTGCGGGAACGATGGCCCCGCCCCCCCCCCGCGCGGGGGGCGCGCGGGGGGCCCGCCACCC
>JANMLE010000056.1:0-1030 GCA_031372385.1 Planctomycetota bacterium
GCACACCAAACTGGCGCTGGCCCATCAAACACACTATTCGCCGACAGCGATCCTGGCCCGCAAGCTGATCGCGGAGGGTCAGATCGGTGAGATCCTCGAACTGCGCGGCCGCGGCAAGGAAGACCAGCGCGGCGGGGGTGAAGATCTGTGGGTGTTGGGTTCGCACGTTCTGGATCTGATGCGGTTCTTCGTGGGCGATGCGCTCGATTGCCATGCGACCGTCTCCGCCAACGGGCAGCCGATTTCCGCCAAGGATGTCGCCGAGGGGAATGAAGGGGTCGGTCTGTTGGCCGGCGATGCGGTGCATGCGCGGTACACGTTCGCCAAAGGGATGATCGGCAGCTTCGACTCGGTCCGCGGCAAGGGGGGCAACCCGTCGCGATTCGGACTGCAGATCTACGGCAGCAAGGGAATCATCGAGATCGGCACCGGGTATCCCGCTCCGGTGTGGATTTTGAAGGATGCGGCCTGGTCGCCGGGACGCAGCGGCGTCGCCTGGCAGCAGGTCACATCCGGCGGCGTCGGACAGACTGAAGCGATCAAGGACGGCGGCTTGCATGCCGGTAACGTCGCGGCCGTGACGGATCTGCTGGAGGCGATCTTGAAGGATCGGCAGCCCGCCTGCGGAATGTACGACGGCCGCGCCATCGTGGAGATGATCTGTGCCGTGTTCGCCTCACAGCGAGCCGGCAAGCCGGTCGCGCTGCCGCTCGCCGATCGCGGCAATCCCCTGGCATCGTACAAGTCCGCATGATCCGTTCGAGTGGCTCTGTTCGGCGCGGGTCTCCTGACCCCGCCGAAACGGCTGTCCAAAGGTCTTATCTCCTGATGAGCTCCTTTGGAGTGCGGCGGCTTGACGCCGCTTTGGGATTTTGGGCGCAGCCCTTTCCCATCGGGTCAGTTCAGGGACGACCGCGAGAACTGCGGAATGAAAAAGCCTGACTCTAATGGATTGCAGGTGTGGCCAAGATGCTGCCCGCGCGAGAGGGTCGGGAGTCTTTTTCAGGTCGGCGAATTAACCACATGAGAT
>JANMLE010000060.1:0-4800 GCA_031372385.1 Planctomycetota bacterium
CGGCGGATGATGGCCAAGAAGCCGGAAGACCGTTACCAGACACCGGCCGATCTGCTCGACGAGCTCAAGAACGCCAGCCTGACCCAGGCCGCCATCTCGCGGGAAATCCTGGGGGATCTGTCGGATGACGATCAGAACACCGAGCAGGGTGAAACGGAGGACGAAGGGTACAGCGACGACGGTTACTGCGCGTCGGACGAAGAGCGCGAGAATCAGGAAACTCCGGACCATGTTGCGCCCGCCGGTGGGTCGCCTGTCCGTCGGAAACCCACCCGGTCGACCAAGACCAACGAGCCGGCGGAAACCGAACCCGGTTCCTACAAATCACAGCCGCGACGGTCCAAGGCCGATCGCGACGAATCTGACGAGACGGACGAGGGAGAAGACGAAGCCCAACCGGATACGGTCAGTCGCAGATCCAAGCCGAAGACCGGCAAACCCAACGCGAAGGAATCAACGTCCAGTCCGACGCGAGCCCGATCCAGGGACGTTGACGAGCCGGACGGCGACGATGAGGACAACGCACCGGATGCGGTCGCCCGCAAATCCAAACCGCGAACCGGCAAGTCGGATGCGAATGACACGGCGCCGCGTTCCACCTCAAAAACCAAGCCCGTTGATTCGCACTCCGCCGATTCGAAAACGGCCAAGCCGAGCGGACCAGGTCAGAAGGCGATGCCTCCCAAGCGGGCACCCGTCGATGATCCCGACGACGCGCCGCAATCAGTCCTGAACAAGGATCTCCTCAAGTATCTTTGTGCGGTCGGGGGATTGGTTCTCGTCATTGTGGGAATCGGATGGCTGATCTCGTCGTTCGGCAACAACGTCGGCTTGGACAAGAACCCGTTTGGGACACCGCCGGAAACGGCGGCCGAAAACCCGGCCAATCCGAAAGCGCCGGGCAAGGTCGCGCCGGGCCAACCGGGTGACAACGGGAATCCCCAGGATCCGATAACGGTCGCGGGCATCAATCCCGGCACCGTCACGAAACCCGATGGCACCGGGACCGTATTTGACGTGGAGAAGATTCCGGCCTGGGCCACCAAGGAAACCGACACCGCCGGACTCGTCAATTTCACCGTTGGCCCCGCCGCGAAGAGCTCGACGAATTTCGTCTCGCTCGAAGAAGCGCTGCAGGCGGTTCCCGCCGCCGGTGCGGTGATCCGATTGCAGGGACTGGGTCCATTCCCGTTGCCGATGGTCGAATTGACGCAGGGCAAGCGGATCGTGATTGCCGCGGGATCAACACAGGATCAACCTGTGATTGCGCTGAAGCCCGGCGATGGCCAGACGACCGCGGGTCTGAAAGTCAGCGACGGTCTGTTGGAACTGCGCGGCCTGCATTTCTCGATCGACCGGCAGATCCTGACCGGCCCCGTCAAGATCGTGGAAGTTGTCGACGGCCAACTGATCGTCCAACAATGCACGTTCACATCGAGTGGCGTCACCGCCGACCCGGCCGTGGCGATGGTGGTCCAAAGCACGCAAGACGCCGCATCAGTTCCACGCATCGAACCCAACCTGCTGGTCGACCGTGTCCTGGTGCGGGGGGAGGGGCTGGGCGGATTGAGCATCCGCCGGGCCAACGTCGACGCCGTCATCCGCGACAGCCTGATGGTGACGGGTTCCGCCCCGGCGGTCGAAGTGAGCGGGCACATTGCCGCCAGTGTCGCCGACGTGGCGACAATCAAACCGCGCCGCATTCTCAGGATTCAGCGCTGCACGCTGTCCTCTCAGAACCGGATCTTTGACCTGTCGGTGGATGACGGCAAGCCGCCCCCAACCGCCATCGCGCTCCGCGATTCGATCTGTGCCGCTCAAGGAGTGGTGCAGAATTCGGCCATTGCCTTCGCGGCGAAATGGCCGCAGGCTCGGACAACCTCCGAGAGCTGGCTGACCCGCATGACATGGACGTCGACCAACACTTTGTATCTCGGCTTCGAACAGTTGATCGATCTGGGATCGTCCTTCAAGGTTGTCGACACCGCGACGTGGCAGCGCGTGTGGAATGTCAAACCGGACACCCGCCAGTTCCTGAAACTGACGTTCCCTGAAATGACGCTCGAAGATTTGAGTGTCGTCCTGCCGCAGGAATTCGACGCCAGCCGACTGGGCTATCGCGAAGTGAAGGCATCCGATGGTGGCCTGCCCGGCTGCCGGGTCAGCAATCTGTCGGCCCCCGATGTGACATCGCACCAGCGCGCCGTGGCGGTCGCGTCGCGTCCGTCGCTGCCGGCCGCCGCCGTGAAGCCGTCTGATCCGGTCCTGGTGCGGAAAGTCGACTTGAAGAAGGAGGATCTCGGCGTGGCACTGAGTCGCACCGATTGGCCCAGCGGGACTTTGTTTGAAGCGTCCGGCAGTGGAATCTGTCAGATGACGCCGACGAAAATCGAAGGCAAGTCGTTCAAGGTCGTCTTCCGGCAAACAGACGGAGCCAGCCTGAAGTTGCAGCCCAAGTCCACCGACGCGACCAAGACCGCTCCGTCGGCACTCATCGCCATCACGCGCGGGACGATGGAGTTGACGAACGCCGTGCTGGAGGGATCCTCCAATCTCAAAGGGACTCCCGACTGGTTGATTCAGGCGACCGACGCCACGGTGATTCTCAACGGTTGCCGGTTGCTCGGTTCGGAAGCGGAAGGATCACGGCAGGTCGGGCTGATTCGGTGGATCACAGCCGCTCCGGGACAACCCGCCGGAGAGCCGCCGGCACTGGTCGTTCGCGAATGCCACCTGGCGGGATCGGGCTGCGGTGTCCGCGCCGAATGCGGCCGGGGAGCGTTGATCTTCCGCAATACCGTGCTGGCGGTGCGCGGCGATGCGTTGGATCTCCGGCCTCTGCGATCCGGCAATGCCCTGTTGCCCGTGCTGGATGCCGAGAACCTGACCGTCTCGGCCACCAACGCCGCCATTCGCTTTGAAGCCGCTGCGGGAACCGATCCCGTAACAGCACCGATGCGACTGTTTGTGGAGCGATCCGTCTTCGCCCCGCCCCTGGTCTTCAAGGTGGGTGAGACCTCCCATGCGACGCTGCTGCTCTGCGTCGGTCCGGTGATCGAACAGCAGCAGGTGGAATGGTGGGGAGCCTCCAATGGTGTGGCCCGCCAAGTGGTCCATCTCATCCGTCGCGATGGCGATACCGGCGCTCCTTCCGATGAACGCACCGGAGTGACCGCCTGGCGAAAGCTGTGGGACAAGGCGGCCAACATTCGTCTGCTGACGGGAGACAAGGGGGTCTACCTGGCGGGCGAACTTCCCATCCGTTGGCGTGATCTGAAGCCCCTCTCCTTTACGGTCCACAAGAACTCGCAAGCCGCAACGTGGGGCGACGGCGGCCGGGCGATCGGGGCCAACACGCAGGCGGTCGAAGAAGGGAGCCTCGCGAAGAAGGGTGATTCCACCAAACCGAACATCCCCGTCCAGTCCAAGAAGAATGTCGGGTTCTAGCGGTTGACGATGTTGTCATCGCCGCGGACGGTTCGGATGCAGATCAACCGGAAATCCAGACGGTTACTCATGTATTGGACCGCCTCAACGTGTTGGAACCGTCGAACCTCGGCAAGCCCGCCTATATTTTCCCCACCAGAAAAGTGAGCAGGCGAGCCGCCTTCTCTGCGGTTTTCAACCCCCTGTTCGGCGATTCCTCGCAGCTCCAACAATCGAAATCTCATGTTGCGCATTCTTGTAGGCGATTCATCAGGCGACCCGCAGTTGATTCTCGACGCAGCCGAGTCTGGCAAGCCACTGGAGTGGATCGTTCCCAAGACCGCCAGCGTCGGAGACGCAGTTGTGTTTTTCCTGACTTCGCCTGGCTTCGTCGCGCGGGGTTTTATTCACACTCCTCCCAAACCACATCGTAATCGGCCTCGGCGCTACAACGCTTTCGTTCGTTCCGTTACGGCTCTTCACTCACCGGTTCCGCGTGCCTTTGTCCGCGACAACATATCTGATTGGGGTTGGCCTCATGCCCGCACGCTCTCTTACACGAGCGTCACAGGTGCCATCGAATATCAGTTGCTTGTGTTACTTGACAACTACCAGTCTTCATTCGCCGCTCCACCCGCAGACACGTCCGCACCGTGCATTGAGGGCGCACCTACTTCAGCCCTTGTCACCGTTTACGAGCGTGACCCCGTTGCGAGGCAGCGGTGCATTCAGCATTACGGCCCGGTGTGTGTCGTCTGTGGCTTTTCGTTCGAGGAGGTTTTTGGCGAGCAGGCTGCAGGTTACATTCACGTCCACCACATCAAGGCCGTATCAGCTCGCGGCGGCTCGTACGAGGTCGACCCAGTTCGAGACTTGCGACCCGTGTGTCCAAACTGCCACGCAGTCATTCATCTTCGGCAACCGCCTTATTCAATCGCCACCGTCAAAATCATGAGGCGGCGCGCATGAATCCCAAACAGCCGGAAACGCCTAACCCATGCGCTGTCCAAACTGCTCCGGGGGGCACCGCCTGTGCCACGCTCAAACCGTGGCCGTGCTCATTGCTGCCAGCCGCTGATTCCGGAAGGCGGACTGCCGTTGCCCGAACTGGCCTGATTTCCTAAAACCCGGCTCGTCGTTGCAGCGGTGGCGGAATTGGGTTCGGGTGGGCTTGTGCGGGGATGATGGCTCATGTCTGGGGTGTGGCGACACCAAATCATGTTGGGCATTGCGGCGGGACTCGTGTTCTTCACGAATCTGGGCGGCTATGCGCTGTTCGATGAGGACGAGCCGAAGAATGCCGTGTGCGGCATGGAGATGTTTGAACGCGGCGATTGGATCGTCCCCACGTTCAATGGTGAACTGCGGACCGAC
>JANMLE010000065.1:0-4423 GCA_031372385.1 Planctomycetota bacterium
GCGGGTTCACGCACGCGCCGCGTCTCTCCTTCCGCAGCGCCGAGAGCGTCGGCCGCCGGTGGGCGATGTTGCCTTCATCGGCCGGGTTCATCGATCCGCTGTTGTCGACGGGCTTTCCGCTGACTTTGCTGGGCGTCGAGCGGATCGCGCGGATGCTGGAAGATGCTCCGGTGCCAACGCCGGAAGCGCTCGCTTCCCACGCGACCCTGGGCGGGAATCCCCAACGCCTTCGGCGTAAAGACCTGCACGTCGAGGTGCCTGCCTCGCAAACTTGGAACTACTGACTTTGAAATTCATTACTTCGCTGTGGACACCGGTTCCAACAATTTTCGACTCGTCACACAGCCTCCGTTCGGAACCGGCGACATCCACTATCTCGCCATCCAAGCCGACGCCAGCGACACGGCGGCCGGTGCGAAATTCGTCGTGAAGAACCTGTCACTCCGCGCAACCAAGATCATGAAAGAGAACTGAGTCCCATGAAACGCACCCGCCTGACAACGCCAGTCGTCACGACATTATTCGTCAGTCTGTTTCTCTTCAGTCCGCTCGCCGCCGAAGACAAGCCGGACGCAAAATCGGACGCGGA
Source organism: Planctomycetota bacterium (assembly GCA_031372385.1). Classification (GTDB taxonomy): domain Bacteria; phylum Planctomycetota; class Planctomycetia; order Planctomycetales; family Planctomycetaceae; genus Schlesneria. The sequence continues at coordinate 590 of JANMLE010000065.1, forward strand.
TTCGCCGAAGAAAGCGGAGCCGTCGCCGGCCGTGATGGAAGCCCGCGCGCACATGTCGGAGTTCAGCGTTCATTTGTCGGCGAAGGGGGGCGACGCGGCGATCGACATGCTGCCGCACCCGGTTCTCACTTACGGTGACGCGGCTCGGGACAACGGGTCGGGAACGCTGTGGGCGTGGGGGAAGTCGGGACGTCCCGTGGCCTTTCTGGAACTGTACCGCAATGTTGGCGACGGTCAGCCGTGGGCTCACGCGCTGACGTTGACATCGCCGGAATTGATTCAACTCGATGCACCCACCGGGCAGCGTTGGACTCCGAAGGTGTCGCACTTCGCGTTGAAGGATGTCCCCGGCTCGCCCGAAGTCAGCGCTCAACCGGCAGTGCGACTGAGGCAGATGAAAGAGATCAGCCGTCGCTTTGAAGCTCACGAGTTCTGGGATCCCAACAACTCGCGCTTTGAAATGCGGCTGCTGGTCCAACCGGTCCATCGCTACCAGGACGGTCCCGCCAAGTTGATCGACGGAGCGGTCTTTGTGCTCGCTCACGGAACGAATCCCGAAGTCCTCATCCAACTCGAAGCCGACGCGGCCGAACAACCGCCACGCTGGAGGTACAGCCTCGTGCGGTCGGGAAGCGCGGAGATGCACGTTTCGCTCGACGGCAAAGAAGTGTGGACCGAACCGCGCACACCCGGCATCGTCGGCCGGCCGGTTGATCCGTATTGGCTGTTCCTGGCCGCTCCGACTCCGGCAACCGCCAAATAGGTTCCGAAATCGGTGGTTGAAGGACAGACAGGGCGTCTGTAAATTGTCGTCCCGTTGAGTTGCACTCCTTCTATCCATGAAACGGTGGCCCATGTCATGGTTCGAACGCCGCAAGACATCACGGACGCCGAGCTGTCCGTTTTGCAGGTGATTTGGCGAAACCCGTTCATCGTCTTCGTTGTGTGGCTTGTCTCGTCCGGTCGATGCCCGTCTCCTCAGCGAACCGCTTCCGAAAGAAAACACACCATGAATCACCGTCATGTTTGACGTGACCGACAACAGTCCCCGTAGCACGGACGCCTCGTCCGTGCGTCTGAAATCTCCCATGACATTCGCGCACGGACGAGGCGTCCGTGCTACGAAATGCTGTCCAGGCGACTTTTGTCGGTCACGTCGTGTCTGCCGAACAACGACGCGAGCGTTCATATCAGCGGTTTCGTTCATCCTGTTTCTGACTTCCTTGGCAGTGGCCGATGATCCGCAGGTCAAGCCGGTATCAGCCGAACCTGTGACGGCCGGTGCGCCGGGCACCAGGCGAGCGATCATCCTGTGCGGACTGACCGGCGATGCGGCCCATCACAAGCTGTATTCCGAAACCGTGAGCAAGCTGCACGAGGGACTTTGCCAGCGACTCGGATTCGCCGAGTCAGACGTGCGGGTGCTCTTCGGAGATGAGCCAGACGACTCGGACGTTGGCATCATCAAGTCCTCCCGCCGGGCGACTCGCGCGGAGCTCGAACAGAGCGTCGCAGCTCTGCGAGAGAAGTTGCAACCGGATGATGCGCTGTGGGTCATCGTGGTGGGGCACTGTCATTACGACGGCAAACACGCGTGGCTGAATCTTCCCGGACCGGACATTCAGCAGTTTGAATTCGCCAAGCTGTTTCAGGGTCTTTCCGCCGCACAACAGGTGTTTTGGCTGACCACTCCCACCAGCGGCCTGTACATCAAACCGATCTCGGCCAAGGGGCGGGTTGTCATCAGCGCCACCGAAGTCGATTGGGAAACCAACGAAACCGAGTTCCCTCACGAACTCGCTCGCGTTCTGTCATCGCCACCCGAGGCGAAGGAGTTCGACATCGACCGGGACGGAACCATCACGTTGTTCGATTTGTACGTGACCGTGGCTCGCAACCTGGCCCAATCGTATCTCGAACGAGAACTCTTGGCGACCGAACATCCGCTGCTCGACGACAACGGCGACGGCCGCGGCACGGACATGCAAATTGACTTTCTCAGCGAAGATCAGGGGGGCCGATCCAAGCCCAGAAAACCCTCGACCGCTCCGACGAACCCCACCGGCGATGGCCGACTTTCAAAATCCATCCCACTGGCGCTGCCGCGAACGGAATCAACACAACCGGCCGTGGAATAGTACACACGGAATGTGTTGTGCCACCTTGCGCGGCACCCCCAAACGAGGCAACCTCGTCATCCACGACTTGGCCACGGAAGAGCATCGGCTCGTCATTCCCGAAAACAAAAAGCCCCTACAAACACATCGAACCCTGCGGTTCCGTCGATTGAATCGCGGTATCCACCAAATGCTCACAAACCCGAATGGCACTGTCGTTCGGGTTGAGCGCGGACTATGAGCCGGAACCAGGCGGCGGGATTTTGAAATCTCGGCCGGACGAGGTCGATCTGGAGCGATTGGCCGTCCCGGGCGATGAATCGCTTGGCCCTCCTTAGTAGTCGCTGTCTATCGAAGCCATATCGAAGATCCGATCGCGCGCGTTGCCACGGTTGAGAACGTGAACGATCATTCCTACGGGAACGTGGCGGGAAGTGCGTGGCATGGCAGTGAGATGATTCGCTTCGCCTGACGCTGTCCAGTTCAATTGGACTTTTTCCCTTTTCTTCCCCGATCAGTCCGTCACCGTCCCCGTCGCCCGCTGATCACCGGTGCCATTCCGCGCGGCGAACTCAGGCGCAACTCTGGCAACGCCCCATTCCTGGCTACGTGGGGAACATCAGAACTCGCCGACGAGTTCCGAGCCTTGGATCGTGGCGGCGTCGCGGTAGACCTCGCGCCTGACGTTTTCCGAAACGAAGCGCACGCTGCCATCGGCCAGGCCGAAGTACGCCCCACCGGTGTGGCGGCTGGCAAACGAATAGTTGTAGAACCAGTCGTCCAACGTGTCTTCGGGAATGCGCCAGTAATTGAGCGGCACGGCGCAGGTGGCGGTCGAGGCGTTGAACCAGTACCACCACGTGTGCCACGACCATTCGGGAACCGCCTCACCCAGCGCGAGCGTGTTGCTGGTCCCATCCTTGATGTCCGTCAGGCGGGTCGAGAACGGCGGACGGTCGCCGCGGCGGCAGATCAGCCCGTTGCAGCGGTCCAAGCCGTCGGTCTCGCCCGCATTGCGTCCTGCGACGCGTGGCCGTGGCTTGAGCCGGTTTGGGCGAAGCCCCGGAGGCAAGGATCAACACAACAGACCGGGGCATCGCGAAGACGCTCCTGCCGCGGCCACCCAGCCGTTGACTTGGAAAACCCCGGGTCGAGGTCGAAAATCCCGACCGTCAGGTTCTGAACCTCGTCATCACGGTCTAAAACGTCGACGCTGGGATCCAAGACGCCGACATTGGCGTCCAAAACCCCGTCGTTGTGGTCTGAAACCGCGAACTTGCGGTCAAGAAACCGCGAAGTCGAGGTTCAAAACCTCGTCTTTGACGTCCGCGACCTCCATGCTGAGGTTGGCGACCTCGATCGTGCGGTCTGGCACCGCGTCGTGGCGGTCAGGGCGTGCTGCCGGTGGTCGGCGGCGCCGCCGGCTTCGGCGTGGGCGGTTCGGCTGGCGAAGCGGGCGGAGAGGTCTTTCACGAACTGGTCCAGGCCGGACGAGGGCGGGGCGGCCTTGGCGAATTGATAGACTGCCGGGCGTCGTTGTAGGCTTCGCCCCCTGCGGCGTGAACCGTGTCGTCGGCGAGTTCCTGAAGCTGCGCCAGGGCCAGCGAAATCGGCAGCAGCGCGTCGAACAGATCGAGGTCGCGCTGGGCGGCGTCGAGCACGAACGACTTCGGCAGGAAGTCGGGATTCTGCCGCGCCCCCTCCAGCGCCTTGGCGA
>JANMLE010000087.1:0-5180 GCA_031372385.1 Planctomycetota bacterium
TCAACGCCTTGAGGAACAACCGAAAGCTTGCCGATGTTGCGTCTGGAGGAATACTCCGCGACGGGAATGGGGGGTTCGTGGACATTGAGAGTACAAACACTGCACTTCGGTCGCTGAGTGTTGACCGAATCAAAATCTCCACAAACGGAATTGATGTGGTCGAAAACCATCTCAATCGGTTCAAGAATGGTAATGGACAACCTTGGGGCAACAATACGGTCATGGTTGATCGGCTCCGTAAAATCGCAAGCGGCGAGATGGCACCAACGGTGACCGATCTGAACTTCTACTCCCATGAATTGCGAGAGTTCGTCAGATTTCGAAACGCCGGATTCGAGAATGGACTTCCACCGAAACCGTTCTACAGAAGCTCGCATTACGCGACATTGGACGAGTATGGAATTCCTTTCGATAATCATGGAGACTTTCTGTACACGCCATTTGCGTTGAGCATGCTCTACAAATGAGATCACTGGTAAGGGAGAAAGAAAATGACAAAATCACCCGAGATGATTCTTCGGTTCATAGTTCGGAACGGTGGTGTGGTTGATGAATATCCGATCAACGAGTTCTTCGGCGCGGAATCTCAACTCCATGACTTGGAAACCACTGGCATGGTCCGTCGAATCAAGAGCGACAACGGATGGGATCTCTTTCAAATCACCGATCGGGGAGTTGAACGATTGGGTGAGTGGGAACGACAGGAAGCGACTGCAACTGAAGAACGCCGGGGTGGCCCTGCTTGACTCGCTGGGGGACGGGTGGCCCGGGGGACGGAAAAGGGGGAGACGGAAAAGGGGATAAGTCCAATATTCATTCATATCCCCTTTTTCTCCCGCCAAGGTCGTCTACACGAGGGGCGTCACGCTGTGGGCGAAGCTGTCTCAGGCGTTGTTCACCGACGTGCAGCGCGCGTGTCGTGCCGCTGTGCAGCGGGTGGCCGTCTACTACGCGGCGGGGTGGCCCTGCTTGATGGATCGAACGAACAGGGGCGTGCCACTGCTTCGGAGTCCTCGGAGAAGCAGTGCGCGTGGCGAGTCAACTCTCCAGTGGCACTGCTTGTCCCAAGGCGGCCAAGCAGTGGCACGCCGTTTCGTCATCACGGATCAAGCCGGGCCACCTCGCCCTGGTCACGCGTTCTGCTTCTGCTTCTCAGCCGCGTCTATGACCGCTGTTTCAGCAGATCGCGAATCTCCGTCAGCAGCTTTTCCTTGGCGGTCGGTTCGGGTGGCGCGGCGGGCTTTTGCTCCTCTTTCTTTTTCAGGCTGTTCATCAGCTTGACGAGCATGAACACGCAGAACGCGATGATGAGGAAGTCGAACGTCGCCTGCAAAAAGAGGCCGTACTGGATTTCGGCGGCCGGCAGGATCTTGGCGACCAGCGAGCCGGGGTGGGCCGGATCGGGCAACTGAATCGTCAGCGGTGGCAGGGTGTGTTTCAACTCCTTGAAGTCCACGCCGCCGGTGATGTATCCCAGCGGTGGCGTCAGAATATCGGCCACCAACGACGCGACGATCTTTCCAAACGCGCCCCCCATGATGACGCCGATCGCCATGTCGACGACGTTGTCCCGCTGAACGAACGCTTTGAATTCAGAGACGATGCCCATACAGTTCTCCCCGGATTTGGTTGGTGATTCGGTCGCGAGGCGGAGTTATGCCCCGCACGGAGGTGGGTGGGACACTTGAATCGATTAACCCTGAGCCAACGGCGAAGGCGGATCGGGCAGACGCGTTCATCTCCACTGGTAGAGTCGGCAGACGTGTCCGGTTGCTGGCACCCGATTCCTTCGCCGTTGGCTCAGGGTTAAACGACGCAGCCTTCCAGCCGCAACCAAAGAGTCAGAAGCAGAACCTCAGATTTCACAGATCAGACGAAGACCAAATGCATTCTTCTCTTCCCTCTTCATCTGTGACATCCGTGAAATCTGTGGTCTCACGGCCGCCTCTTCGCCGGGGTCATCGGCTGGTTCCGAGATGCGCGCTGCTCGACAAGAAGTTGACGAAAAGCAGTACGACTCAGGTCAGGCCGCGTGGGGTAAATCGATCGGAATGGCGGCGACATTTTCCGCTGTGGATCTCCACGGTCAGCTTGACAAACGCACCGGATCGAACGGCAAACCGATGACACTGACATTGCTTCGACAGGCCAGCCCGCTGGCAGACATGGCTCACCAGCGAATGCTGCTTGAGTCCGGCGACCTATGGCCCCGCTTCGACGAGGTGTTGCATTCCCACGGACAGGCGGCGCTGCGGGCCGGGGGAATCCGCGTGCTGCAACTGAACATGGGGAAGTTGTGCAACCAGACGTGCAGTCACTGTCACGTCGATGCCGGGCCGGATCGGCGTGAAGTCATGTCGCGACAGACGGCAGAGCAGTGCCTGGACGTGCTGCGGCAGACCTCGATCCCCACCGTCGATCTGACCGGCGGCGCACCGGAGATGAACCCGAACTTCCGCTGGCTGGTCGAACAGGCGCGGGGACTCGGTCGGCACATCATCGACCGCTGCAATCTGACCATTCTGCTGGCGAACGGCTTCACCGACCTGCCCGAGTTTCTGGCCGAACACGCCGTCGAAGTGGTCGCGTCGCTGCCGTGTTACCTGGAGGAAAACACCGACCGTCAGCGGGGCAGCGGCGTCTATCAGAAATCGATCACCGCGCTGAAGCGGTTGAACGAATTGGGCTACGGCAGGCCGGGAACGGGCCTGATCCTGACGCTCGTCTTCAACCCCGGCGGTCCGTCACTGCCTCCCGAGCAGGAGACATTGGAGGCGGCGTATCGTCGGGAACTGAGGGCTCAACACGGGATCGAGTTCTCGCGCCTGTTCACCATCACCAACATGCCGATCAGCCGGTTCCTCGACGACCTGTTGCAGTCGGGCCGTTACGAGCAGTATTTGCAAAAACTGATCGACGCCTTCAATCCGCAGGCTGTCGAGGGAGTGATGTGCCGGACGACACTCAGCGTGGACTGGACCGGCCGTTTGTACGACTGCGACTTCAACCAGATGCTCGATCTGCCGGTGACGTCGGACGTTCCCCGGCACATCAGCGACTTCGACTGGCAACGGCTGTCCGAGCGAACGATTGTCACCGGCCGCCACTGCTTCGGCTGCACCGCCGGAACCGGCTCAAGCTGCCAGGGGCGCACGGTTCCGTGATAGACCTCGCGCAGCTTAAAGCGAGACGTTTTCGTTTAACTGCTACGCCGACGGCGTGCGCGCATGGGGAGCGAACCGCTGTTCGCGCGCACGCCGTTGGCGTAGCGGTTAAACGTCTCGGGTTGGGCAGCGCGAGGAATAATTCGCTGGCTTTTGTAATCCTGCGGAACGTGTTCCTTGGTCGGTCGTTCGGCTTGGTGCGGTGCTCGTAACGTGAAGAATCGGCGCGGCAGGCGTCGGCACATCTTGCCGTGGTCTTGACCCGATTTTCGGATTCTTCTAAAAACCCGCCGCGTTTGAACGACGGCCAGTCTGCCATCGGTCGAATGTGCCGTTCACTTCTCCCCGATCACATCTTGTTTGACGCCACTCTGCCCCTTCTCCAGGTAGGAAGATGCCCATGCTTCGTTCGTTGTTTGGCTCCGTGTCCGTGTGGGGCGGTCTGGCAGTGCTGGCCATGACCGGCACCGCCTCGGCCCAGTGGTTTCCGTTTGGCGGAGGCAAGTCGTGCGGTTGCGGCCCCCGTCCGACATTGATGGGACCGGCCCCCTTCATGCAGTCGGCCAGCACCTCGTTTGGCGCCGCGTATCCGGTCCATCAGACCGCGTATGGCACCGAATCCGTCTCCTGCGGCCAACCGATCAACTGCACCATCACCCAGCCCGTGCGGGTTCAGGCAATGGCGATGGTTCAAACGGTCCGGGTCCAGGCCATGCAACCGGTGGTTCACCCGGTCTACGACACGGTGCAAGTCGTCGAGTACCAGCCGGTGAAGCAGCGGGTGCAGAAGCCGGTCATGGAGACCAAGTGGGTCGATCAGGCTGTCACCGAGATGCGTCCGGTGACGCAGCAGCGGACGGTGAACGTGCCGACTGTCGACTACCAGACTGTCACCGAATACAAGCAGGTGCAGAAGCAGGTCGGGTACTGGGCCACCAAGAGTGAACCGACCGGCAAAGTGGCCGCGTGCCAGTACGACAACCGTCCTGGCTTCACCGGCTGGATGAACCGGACCAGCTACGACATTCGCAACGCCTTTACTCCAACCACCAAGGTCTCGCGCACCTTTGTGCCGCAGACGATGACCTGCACGGTCCCCTGTTCGAAACGGGTCGCTGTGCCGGGGATGAAGCAGGTCACGTACAACGTCACGTCGATGGTGCCGCAGCAGACGACGCGCAAGGTGGCGATCAGCGCCGTCCGCTATGTGGAAGAAGAGATCACCGCGATGAAGCCGGTCACTGTGGCCCGTACCGTGCAGGTGGGAACCCGCATCAGCTATGCACCGGTCGGCGGCAACGGCGGCGGAGTCACGGCCACTGGACCGGACAACAGCGGACCGACGGCACTCTCGCCGACAGCGGACCCCAACAACTCCGCCCGCAAGCCGACGCCCGATCGGACTGCGACCGGGAATCCCGCGGACCCGCTCGATTCCAATGGATTCAACAATCGGTCCGGCGGACAGAACCCGCTCAAGATCTCCTACCCGGTGAATGACCGCGACTCTGAACGGGGTCGCGACTCCGACCGGGGTGACGTGACCGACAGTGTCGTTCCCAGCCGCCCGGCGGTGAAAACGCCCTCGGTGATTCGCGTCAGCCAGTGGGTCGCCACCAAGACGCCGCTCCCGTCGTCGCCGCAGCCGGACAAGTCGGCGTCGATCACCATCGCCGGCACCGGCCGTTAAGTTTCCGCCTTCGCTGTGTTGGCCGGGTCGACTGATCCGGCCGACCAGTCACGTCGATCTGAACACGATGGATCCCCGCGACGCCGGCTTCATGCCGGCGTCCTTTTTTATTGGTGCTGCGGGAATGAGTCTCTGTTCGGCGCGGGTCTCCTGACCTCGCCGAAACGGCTGACTGAAGGTCTCCTCTTCTGTTTTCAACACGAATGGCGGAGCCCCCATTTCTTTTGGCACAGCGGGGTTGAGACACCGCTCGCGTTACATGCGCCCGGCGTTCGGTTAGACTCACGCCACATCCCAAGCTTGTCCGTGCGGCTGAAACCGGCCGG
>JANMLE010000170.1:0-2081 GCA_031372385.1 Planctomycetota bacterium
CTCGGGCCGAATGGCTTCGTGCTCGAACAGAACGAGGACGACCAGGGCTTCGATCCGCAGTTGGCCTTCACCGCCCCCGCCGACGGGATCTATGTGCTGCGCACCTGGGCCTTTCCCATGACGCCGGACAGCAGCATCCGGTTGTTCGGCAGCCCGGCCTGCGTCTACCGGTTGACGGTGACGACCGGCCCCTTCGTCGATCACATTCTGCCCGCGGCCGTTCAGGCGGGACTGCCGCAGAAACTCCGGCTGCGCGGTTGGAACCTACCCGATGTTGAAATCGACATCGCGCCGCCGGTGTCGGCCATGGCGCGACGTTACGAGTGGCCGCTCGAGGGGTGGAGCCATCGGTTGCCCGCGACGGTCCTCGTCCAACCGCACGCGTCGGTGATCGAACTCGAACCCAACGATTTGTCGAAGCCACAAGTTATCACTCTGCCAATCAGCGTGACCGGCCGGATCGATCAGCCGCGCGATGTCGATGGGTATCAGTTCACCGCGAAGAAGGGACAGCGGCTGCGCTTCGAGGTCACCGCGCGCGACGCCGGTTCGCCGCTCGATCCGGTGTTGCGCCTGTACGATTCGACCGGCAAGGTTCTGAAGGAGGCGGACGATGACGGCAAGCAATCGGCCGATCCCGACATCGAGTTCACCGCGCCGGCCGACGGCGACTACCGGGCGACGGTGACGGACCGCTTCCTGCATCACGGCGAGCGGTTCGCTTATCTGCTGTCGATCACCGAGCCGCAGCCGGAGTTTTCACTCTCCGTCGCCACCGATGCCTTCGCGCTGCTGGCCGGCAATGAACTGGAAGTCCCCGTCACGATCACGCGCACGTCAGGCTTCTCCGAAGAGATCCGCATGCAAATCACCGGGCTTCCCACAGGCGTCACGGCCGAGCCGGCCACATCGGAATCCAAGGGGGACAGCGCCAAGACCGTCAAGCTGAAGCTCAAGTCCGACGGCATGGCCACGTTCGCCGGCCCGATCCAAATCGTGGGACGACCAAGCGTTTCTTCGTCACTCGAAAAGACCGCGACCGCAAACCTGAAAGCCCTCCAAACCGACACGCCACACCTGTGGCTGACCGTCAAGAAGTGACGAGCGTCTTCGGCACTCCGCCGTTCCTGTTGAACAACACCAGTCAGCGGCAAGGCGCTAGCCGCCGGTGTGATGGAGTCGAGTTTCCAAGCAAAGAACCGGCGGCTAGCGCCTTGCCGCTCACGTCGCACAACTCTCCACGAGAATGGCGGAGAGCCGTGTCTTCCACCGGGAGCACGCTCAACTCCTCCGCCTTCGCATTCCCCCATCCACTTTCCACTACCCACTACCCACTACTCCCTCCATCAGCGGTGGTTCCTCAATGATGGCGTGCAGGATCTTGAGCTGGATGTTGATTTTCAGGCCGTCGCACCGCTGGTGAATGATCTCGGGCAGGTTGTTGAACAGCAGCGACGAGTTCTCCTGCGTGTAGTAGCCGCTGATGGAACTGACCAGTCCCAGCAGGTCGCTGCACAGGCTCAGATAGAGCAGGTTGTCGCGGCGGCGTTTCGGATCGGCCAGTCCCAGCACGTCCTTCGAACTCTGGTGCATGCTGATCAGGCTGACGAGCGAGTTCAGTTCGTGGAACCGCTTGCGGTACGCCATCATTTCGATCCCCAGCAGCGCGAGAAACGCCAGCACGATGTTGATGAGAATCCCCATCAGCGCCTCGACCCCCTGAAAGATATCGCTGGTCTCTGCGATCGTCGCGTCGAAGCGGCTGTTCGCGATGGACGGAGGGCGGCCGTCGATCAGGTGTGCGGCGACGGCCAACAGCCGCGGCGTCAGATTCTCCCGTGCCACGAGATACGTGGCGACGTGGTACGTGGCGACCGGCTCGGCGGGAAACGCCGGGATGCTGCGCAGGTATCCGGCCGGGACCACGGTGGGGGTGAGGTAATCCAGTTGAGCCGCGCGGGCTCCGAGGTCGGGCGACACCAAGCGAAAGCCCGCCGCCGCCAGCCGCTCACCGGCCCGCAGCGTCCGGTCGTCGGACGGATCCTTCACCGCGAACACCGCGTCGATGTCGTCGGGGATGA
>JANMLE010000186.1:0-3784 GCA_031372385.1 Planctomycetota bacterium
GGCGGAACTCGCCGACAACTTGGCAATGCCGACCCTCAGATGGTCCTGCGCGGACTTCTGCCACGCTGCCAGTTGTTCCGGAGTCGGCTTTTCGAGACTGCGGCCGGCACCGAGATACGCCGTCCAATAAGCCTGCCCCGCCGCCAACTGGGCATCGGGATACTTCGGGTCGGATTCAGGTACCTTGCCGAACCAGCCGGCCGCTTCGGCGGGTTTCTTCTGAGCCCCGATCATCCGGCCGAGGATCATGAACGCTTCGTTCGCCTTGTCGCTGGAGGGCCATCGTTCGGCGATCAAGTTGGCGGACTTGATGATCAACCGCATGTCCTCGACCTTCTGGTCAAGGGGAGCCTTGTTGTCGTTGTACTCCTTGACGAACGCCGCCATCGCCATGTAGGCCGCATCCAGGGCGATGCTGGTGTCATCCTTTTCGGCCGTCCGCGCGACGAATTGCGCCAGCACCGCGGCTTCGTAGTTCTTGCGCTGCCAGTAGTTCACGTAGGCATAGTGCAGACGCGCGGTGGAAACGGCCTTCTTGTCGTCGGTCGGCTTGACCAGTGACAAGGCCAATTCGAAGTTGTGCGCCGCATCGTTCAGCTCGTTCACCCGGTCCTGGGTGCGCTTCGTGATTTCCTCCGTCGGCGGCGGCTTGGTCTTCATGAGACCGTCAATCTCCTTCTGAAGTTCCATCGCCAGATTGAAGGAATTGTGGGCGAGCCCGTTCGCTTCCAGGAAGTTGTTTGCCTCTTTTGTCTTGCCGCCCAGCTTGATCTGCAGGCGCTGGAGCATCGACGTGGCGACATCCTTGTACTCGCCCGGAAACTTCTGAATCTGCGTCGCGACGGCGCGGGCCAGCTTCCAGAGCTTTTCCTGCTCGGTCTTGAGCAACTTCGTGTCATCGCCGAGTGTCTCGTACGCTTTGGCCTGCTCCCATTGGATGCTCAACCCCAGCCGCGTGCGGGTTTCGTTGGGATGCTTCTTCACCCACTCGTCCACAAGAGGCAAGACCAGTGCTGGATCGCTCCGTTCCTTGCTGTTCAGGCAGAGCAGCTTGAAGTACAGCGTCTGGGTCTTCAGTTGCGACAGCGCCGAATTTTCACCGGGGTGGTCAAGCAACTCGTTGTAGATCCCCATCGCCTTTTGCAGATCCTTCTGTTCCTCGTAGCACTTGCCCTGCCAGGCCCGCGCGTACAGACCGCCGACCTGGCTGCGGTACTTCTGGTGCATCTTTTCGAACTCTTCGGCCGCCTTGTTCAGCAACTGCTTGAATTCGTTGGAACCGGGGTCGTGCGTCTGGGCCTCCTCGTAGGTACACATCCCCAGGTTGAGCGACGTCGTGATCAGATTCTGCTCGACATTGGCGCGGGCCGCATGCTGCTTGGGGTCGGCCACCTGATCGATGAAGACGGGGAACTTTTTGAAGGCGGCGTCATGCTGGTCGAAGGCGGTCTGAAACACGCCGCGCGCTTTGCTGACATAGTCGCGGGCCCGCGTCTGGAAATCCCGCTTGCTCCCCTGATTGGAGGGTGACCGGGCCTGCAGGTTCTCGGCCTGCCCCTTGTTCAGCAGAATGCCCGCCCGTTCCGAGTTGGCGTCCGCCGCGTTCGGATGATTCGGGTTGGCTTTGACGAACTCTTCCAGAAACGCCTCGGCCTGAGTCAGCAGTTCAAGCTGCTTTTCCGGAGACCGGGTGGACTTGGTGCTGTCCTTGAGCGTCATCGCCTTTTGGTAGGGAATAACCTGCTTGATCTCCGCGGGCGTGTTCTCCTTGGCCGCGATCTGGTCGAGATACAGGATGGCGTAGTCGTAGTACCCGTGCTCGCGCATCCCCTGCACGAATTCCAGATAGGGTTCGACGGCCTGGGCCGGACCCGCGCCGACGATCCACACCGTCAACGCGACGACTGCAAGCAACCGTGATTTCATCGGCTGGCTTCCCATCAGACTAAGGACGATTTGAAGGCGAGGCCGCTGGCGGACGACGATTCCCGCGCCGGCAGATTCGCTCGGAGACTGGACAACGACAGAATAAACCGCGCCCGCCCCGACTTGGCAAGCATCCCCGACCGAATTGAAGCGAATTGAAGGGATTGCCGCTGGGGAGGAAGTGGATAGTGGGTGGTGGATAGTGGATAGTGCGGCGGAAGAAAGAACTTGCCGAAGTCGTTCGTTTCCATCATTACTCGCTCTTGCCTATCCACTACCCACTATCCACCACCCACTTCTCTCACCGCCATGACATCCGATCACGAAACCCTGTCCCATCCGCGATTGCTGCACGACCGTTCGTTCTGGGGGCTGAACCTGACCCAGTTCCTCGGGGCGTTCAACGACAATCTCTTCAAGCAACTGGTGATGCTGTTGTGCGTCGACCGCGCGAGCCGCGGCGGACATGATGCCCAGGGATTGGCGATGATTCTGTTCGCCGCGCCGTTCATCGCCTTGTCCGGTTTCGCGGGGTTCCTATCGGACCGGTACAGCAAGCGCACGATCATCGTTCTGTGCAAGGTGGCCGAGTTCCTGATTGTGCTGCTCGGAATGATCGGATTCACCACCGGCAACTTGGCCGCGCTGCTGGGTGTTCTCTGCCTGATGGGAGTCCACAGCGCGTTCTTCGGTCCGTCCAAATACGGCATCCTGCCCGAACTGCTGCATCCCAGTGACCTGCCGCGCGCCAACGGCACGATGCTGATGGCAACCTTTCTGGCGATCATCTTCGGACTCGCTGCGGCCGGGGCGGCGAAACAGGCGTTTTCCTCGTCGTTGTGGATCGCCAGCCTTCCGTGTTTGGCGATCGCGCTCGTGGGACTCGGCACCTCGCTGATGATTCGTCCGACCCCCGTGGCGCAGCCGCTTCTGGCGTTCAACTGGTCCTCCCTGGCGATGGCCCCGGAGACACGCGCGCTCCTGAGAAAGGATCGCACGTTGCTCGGCGTCCTCCTGATGTCGTCGGTGTTCTGGTTTGTCGGGGGGACGGTGTATCCACCCGCGATCAACGCGTTCAGCAAGGACCAACTCCGTCTGAACGACCTGGAGACCGGAGCGATGGCGGCCAGCACCGGCATCGGAATCGCGATCGGATGTGTCCTGGCCGGTGTGCTGTCGAAGAACCGGGTCCGCAGTTGGCTGGTTCGCGCGGGGGCCTGGGGACTGACGCTGAGTCTCGCCTCGTTGAGCCTTCCCGGTCCCGGCTTCAATGAGGTGCGCGACGAAGTGCGGCAGACGAATGCGCTGCGTCAGCAACAGCAGGCGGCCAAAAAGTCCGGCGTCGTCGCGTCGACTTCGCCAAACGCACAGGTTGCGTGGACGTTCCCTGACAATCACGCCGATTCGACCAGGCCGAATCTCTTTCGTCGTGGATCGTTGCTCGGACCGTTCAGCGTGGTGGCACTGATCGCGGTCGGTTTGTTCGCGGGGTTCTTCAGCGTGCCGCTGCAGGTCTATCTGCAAACGACCGCCCCCAGCGATCAGAAGGGCCGCATCATCGGCGCCATGAACCTGCTCAACTGGATTGGGATCGCCGGTGCGGGGGGTGTCTATTGGATTGGCCGCGTGGTGCTCGTGGATTGGCTGGCGTTGCCGCATGCCACGTTGTTCGGGTTCGCCGCCCTGTTGATGCTGCCGGTGGCGCTGTTCTATCGGCCGCCGGAAACGCAGGTCGCGTCGTAGGACAGGTTTCTTACCTGTCCCGTGGGGGGGGGGGGGGGGGCGCCGCATGCACGCCGGCGCCGCGCCGCGGCGGGGCGCGGCGCCCGACCAAGCCCGACACAAACAAAGAACAAAC
>JANMLE010000205.1:0-1942 GCA_031372385.1 Planctomycetota bacterium
CGACTTCGTCAAGAAGCTGGGGAAGGTTCCGCTGGTGACCGCCGACAGCCCCGGCTTTGTCGTCAATCGAATCCTGTTCCCGTACCTGGATGAAGCGGTGCGGCTGCATTGCGAAGGGGTGCCGACCGAAGCGATCGACCGCGCTCTGAAACGATTCGGCATGCCGATGGGACCGCTCGAACTGCTCGATCAGGTGGGGCTCGATGTCGCGGCGCATGTGGCTGATTCCCTCAACAGCCTCAGCCCCGAACCGAGTCCCACCGGTGGTCGATTGCACGAGATGGCCGCCGACGGACATCTCGGCCGCAAGTCGGGCCGCGGGTTCTACGTCTACCCGCTCGGCGAACATCGCAAGGGACGGGCCGTCGCCTCCACCACCAAGCCAAAGCACATGTCGTCGGACGACATTCGCGATCGCATCGTGCTGCGACTGGTCAACGAAGCAGCCAAGTGCCTGCAAGAAGGAGTCGTCCCCGAAGCGTGGATGATCGACTTGGGCATGGTGCTCGGAACCGGCTTCGCCCCGTTCCTCGGCGGACCGTTCCGCATGTGCGAACTCCGCGGCTTCGGCGAGGCGGCGGCGAAACTTGAGTACTTCCAGAAAACCGCCGGACCAAGATTCGAGCCGGCAGCCTGGCTGGTCGATCAAATTGAACATCGAACGGAACATCACTCAACGTAGGTGCTGGAAAGCTTTTGAGCCGGGCGGTGTTCGCCCAATGGCACTCGCGTTGGTCTGTAGCTGAACTCGCAAGAGTTCAGAGGATTGCCGAAACTGGCTGAATTCTTGCGAATTCAGCTACAGCAAGTAGGGTGCGTGAAGTCTTCGGAACGCACCGGTGTGAGGTCGTCTGCTCAGAAGACGGTGCGTGCCGAAGACTCCACGCACCCTACGGGCTGACTCAACTGTCCCACTTCCCCCCGGCTCGTCGGGCAACAGCCCTGAACGGAAACGAGGAAATCATGATCGCCAAAATGAATGACCCGGTGGTTGAGGACTCGATGCCAATGGCCGCGGAACCCGCGTCGCCGTCACCGCGCGCAGCACGGTCCGTCGGCGAACCGTCGTTCGCCGAAACGGCACTCAAAATGAGTGGCAAGAGCGACGAAGAGGTCCGTCGCACGGGGGCCGTCGACACGGCCGACGACCAGGTCGAATCGCTGTTCCGTCGCGAGTACCAGACTGCCAACAGCCCGATCCACCGGGCCGTGTGGGACAACGCCGTGCCGGTCGATCTGTTCACGACAGAGCCTTCACCGACCTCATTGCAGGCCGAGCGCGCCATGCGCGATTCGCTGAATGTCGTCGAGGGACACCTGTACCGGGGCACCCTGCACGACGAGCGGCGCAAGATCCGCGAAGACGTCCTTCGCAACCTCGGTGACACCGGCTACTGGGGACTGCTGGTCGATAAGGTGTATGGCGGCTCGGGCACATCGTTCTCGCAGTTCGCCCCCTTCCTGACGAAGATGGCCCAGTTCGATCCGACCATTGCCGGCCTGGCCTCGGTCCACGGCTGCATCGGTGCCGTCGATCCGCTGCAAACGTTCGGAAGCATCGAGCAAAAGCAGCGGTTCCTCCCCAAGCTGGCCAGCGGCGAACGACTGTCGGCCTTCGCGCTGACCGAACCATGCGCCGGTTCGGATCTGACCGCCCTGCGCACGGTCGCCGTCAAACGGGGTGACACGTACTACGTCACCGGTGAGAAGCTGTTCATCACCAACGTGACCCCCGGCCGGACGATCGGCCTGGTCTGCCTGATCGAGGGGAAGCCGGCCGTGCTGATCGTCGATCTCCCCTCGGAAGAATGCGACTCGTTCCGGTTGAAGCAATACGGGCTGTACGCCCTGAAGCACGCTCACAACCAGGGGATCGTGTTCGACAACCTCCCCGTTCCCGCCGAGAACCTTCTCGATCCGGGCGACGGGGACGGTCTGAGCA
>JANMLE010000207.1:0-3159 GCA_031372385.1 Planctomycetota bacterium
ACGGCAGGATGCGAACGCCTACGGACCGCTGCGGCGCCTCGTGCAGCCGTACATCCTGCGGCGGTTGAAGACCGACCCCACAATCGTGCCGGACCTGCCGGACAAGACCGAGATGCGCACCGAATGCGGCCTGTCGAAGAAGCAGGCGGTGCTGTACGAGCAGGTCGTCGAGGATCTCGCCCGGCAACTCGAACACGCCGACGGAATGAAACGCCGCGGTCTGGTGCTGGCGATGCTGATGCGGCTGAAACAGGTCTGCAACCATCCGTCACAATTCCTCGCGCAGCCGGAGTTCTCCGGCGCGGACAGCGGCAAGTTTCTGCGGCTGGCTCAGATCTGCGAACCGATTGCCGGGCGGCAGGAAAAGGCGCTGGTGTTCACGCAGTTTCAGTCCATCTGCGATCCGCTCGCGAAGTATCTCGGCCACGTTTTCGGCCGGCCCGGTCTGGTGCTGCACGGCGGCGTGCCGGTCGCCAAACGCAAGGGGTTGGTCCAACGGTTTCAGGAGGACGAGGAAGTTCCGTTCTTTGTGATCTCGGTGAAGGCGGGAGGGACGGGACTCAACCTGACCGCCGCGTCGCACGTCATCCACTTCGACCGCTGGTGGAATCCCGCCGTCGAGAATCAGGCGACAGACCGGGCCTTCCGCATCGGCCAGAAGCGGAACGTGCTCGTTCACAAATTCGTCTGCCGTGGCACGCTCGAAGAGCGCATCGATCAGATGATCCGCGACAAGCAGGAGATCGCCGACGAAATCCTCGGCGGCAAAGCGGAGGGTGAAACGATGCTCACCGAGATGACCGACCGCGAGCTGTTGAACTTCGTCGCACTCGACATCACCCGCGCCGCGGACGAACCGCTGGAGGGATAGCGCCGGTTTTGAACGATCAGCGGGAACTGACTGTTGGTGCGACGTCATTGGTGCGACCGATGGGAATCATGGGAGGCACGGGAATCATGTTGCTTTCGTGCTTCGCGCGACTCTTTGATTTCATTGATCCCATGAGTCCCATTCTTCCCATTGGTCCCATCAGAATCACTCCGCATCACCGCGCCCGCCATCGTGCCGCCAAGAAACCCTTGCGTCATCCAGCCCAAATTCGCATCCTACCCAGCGTTCGCGTCCACCGTTTCGATCCACTGGGAAAGGGAGTTCCATCATGAGTTGGGGTTACTACGGCTTTCGAGAGTACGTTCCCGTCGCGCAAAAGACGGCCAAGGGAGTCAAGTATGCGGCCCAGGTCGCGAAGAAGCAGGGACGCCAGCCGGCCCCCGTGCAACTCGCCGGTCGCAAGATCGCCACGACGTTCTGGGGCAAAGCTTGGAACGAAAACCTGGAAGCGTACAGCGACTACGCGAACCGGCTGCCGCGCGGCGCCACCTATCTGCGGAACGGTTCGGTCGTGGACCTGGTCATTAAGCCGCGAAAGATCGAGGCGATCGTCGCCGGTTCCGAAGCGTACACCGTCTCCATCACCATTGCCGGACTGAAGCCGAAGATTTGGCAGCAGATCAAACAGGACTGCGCCACCTCGATCGATTCACTTCTCGACCTGCTGGCCGGCCGGTTCTCCGATGGCGTGATGCAACGGCTGACGCGGCAGAACGAGGGCCTGTTTCCCGCGCCGGGTGAAATCCAGATGAAGTGCAGTTGCCCCGACTATTCGGACTGCTGCAAGCACCTGGCGGCGGTGATGTACGGAGTGGGAGCACGACTCGACTCGCAGCCGGAACTGCTGTTCGTGCTGCGCGAAGTCGATCATCAGGAACTCGTGTCTCAGGCGGTCGCCGAAGGGAATCTCGACCGCGAACTGCGCGGCGGCGACGGGACACAGCTTGACGGGGATCTCGGTTCCATTTTCGGCATTGAGCTGGATTCGGCAACGAAGAGCGCCGCGCCTACCAAGCGCAAGACAAAGGCCAAGGCCAAGCCCGGTTCGACACAGACCGCGGTATCCAGCCCGGCCCCGGTGGTTGTCCCGACCACCGCGACAAAGACAGTCACAAGGAGAACGCCGGCTGCTCTGAAAGCCTCCGCCAAGACAGCAACCCCGGTCAAGAAGTCGGCGGTGACATCGAAGAAGCCCGCGGCGGCCACCCGCAAGCGAAGCCCGTCCGCACAGACGGTAACTTCCGCGACCGTTGCCGCGACCGCCGCGAAGGAAGCCACGGCGACCGCGAAGCCAAAGGGCCGGCGCGTCACCGCCGCCTCGAAGAAACCGGTGCCCGAGAACGCCCGCGTCAAACGGCCCCGCTGATGGTCTTCCAGCAGTTCCAAATTTGCGGAACTCGCATTTGCTCTTACTCCGAAGGAGTTGCGTCCCATAGCCCAGCGGTTGTGTTGATTTTCAAGGTCATGATGGCTCACAAAGTCAGATTTGTCGGGGAAAAACCGGCTCACAAATGCCGGTTCATGGTGGGGAGTCGGTGGTCGTTTCGAGGTGCGTTTTTGAAGGCATGAGCCAGGGCGTTCCATGGTGTTGAGGGACTGTTTCGTGAACGGCGCGTCAGACGGTGCGGTGCGGGTTGGGTTGGTGAGGGAGAGACGGCCCCCGGTGTTGTCACCGGGGACCGCCGGGCGTCGTGGACGCGCCCTGGGCCGGAGTATCCCTTGCCAGGTTGCCCGCCGGCAGAGCCTGGCTCCGTTTCCCCCGGCGTCGGGAAGTTTAGCATCCTCCGGTGGCGGAAGCGGCCGGCGCGAGCCGGTCCTTCCAGGGGGTGTTGGTGCGGACCATTTCGTTGAGCGTGATGAGGATCTTGCGCATGCAGGCGACGAGCGCCACCTTCTTGGGTTTGGCGGGTGTGTCGGCCGAGCCTTTGACCAGTCGCTTGTAGAACGCCTGGATGACGGGGCTGTATCGAATGGCGGACAGGGAGGCCATGTACAGGGTGCGGCGCACGTCGCCGCGTCCGCCCCAGATGCTGCGTTTCCCCTGGAGTTTTCCGCTGTCGTGGTTGTAGCAGGCCAGTCCGGCCAGCGCGGTGATGCGCTGGCGGTTGAGTTGCCCCAGTTCGGGGAGGTCGGCGATCAGCGTGCTGGCTCCGACCTGGGCCAGTCCGGGATGCGTTTGAATGAGCGCGCTGCGTTGCTGCCAGTCGTCGTGCTGGCGGATCAGTTCGGCGATCTGTTTCTCGATGCCGGCGAGCTGCTGTTCGAGC
>JANMLE010000249.1:0-4560 GCA_031372385.1 Planctomycetota bacterium
GGGTTTCCCCTACTCAATTTCCTTTTTTTGGGGGTGGTTCCTTCGCACCTCCCGGTTGGTTGCGGGGCCTTCCGTATGCGGTTGGTTCCCCAAGACTCCACGGACCCATCAACGACTCAGTCGCCACAGAAATTCTTTTTGGAAAGGAGAAAGCATCATGCGAACCCTCAACAGTCCACCCACGAGGCCTGCGGACCGCGCAGGGCATGGTGAGACAACACAGTTCGCTTCCCGTCCCGGCATGTCGTTCGGACAGGCTCCATCACCCGATCCGGCCCAACCCCCGAGGTCAAGCTCTTCCGCGCCGAGTGACCGGCGCCCGAGTGACGCGCAATTCCGCTGCGCGTCGCCGTGGCCGGCACTGGGCTGGGCGGTGGCCGTCCTGCTCAGTTTGATCTGGCCCCGCGCGATCCGAGAATGCCGAGCGACCGACAGCACCGAGGGCGCTTACTTGATCTACAGCTCTACCACTAATGCTCCATACCTCAGGCTCTCACACCTGCCAAGCGGCTCGGGAACGCCCCAGGTGTGGGACGTCGCCGGCGACTTCAACACTTTCTATTTGAGTTCCTTTTACAATGGTGTTTATCGGTTTCCATTCAAGGTCAACTCGGCAGCGCCGGACAACAGCCTGTACGTGACAAGTGGTAACGCCGGAGCGTGTGTCGGAATTGGTGGCGTCCCAGATGACACCGATGTCAATCTTCAGGTCTTTGCCTATGGACAGCCGTCCATCCGCATGTCGCAGTCCTCGGCTCCGTATTACGACTGGGATATTGTGACGAATCAATCGAATTGGCTCGTGTGGGACAGAACGGCCGACACCATCCCTTTCAAAATCGCCTCCAAGGCACCGACCAACAGTCTGTTCGTCGGCACGAGCGGCAACATCGGGATGGGGACGGCGGTGCCTCAGGTGATCGTGAACACGGCTGCGGTGGGGCGAATCCTCAACGTGCGGTCGGACACGAACAGCGGCCGGGTCGTGGTCCAAGGACAGGTCGGCGGCCTGCTGGAGTTGGTCGACTTGAGCGCGGGGGCGAATCGGAAGAATTTCCGGATGTTCAGTCGCGCCGGCTTCGCCCGGTTTCAGGTGGTCAAGGACGATCAGTCGGCCGCCAGCGTGAACAACGTCATGGCCTTCGACATGAGCAATGGGAACGTCGGCCTGAAGGTGAACAGTCCCGCGTATCCCCTGCACCTGGCCAGCGGCGCGTACTGCACGGCGGGCGGTGTCTGGACCAACGCCTCCAGCCGCGAGTTCAAGCAGGACATCCAGCCGATCACCAGCGCGCAGGCCCGCGACACCGTGCGCGCCCTCCAACCGGTCGGCTTCCGCTACAAGAACGAGCCGGAAGAACGCTACGTCGGCTTCATCGCCGAAGATGTCCCCGAGTTGGTCGCCACCCACGACCGCCAGAGCCTCGCCCCGATGGACATCGTCGGCGTGCTGACCAAGGTCGTGCAGGATCAGGACCGGCAACTCGACGAGCAACGTCAGCGGAATGACACGCTCGAACGATTGGTCGAGTCCTTGATGCTGCGCGTGACCGACCTGGAGCAACGTGGTGACGGTGCGGCACCAAAGCAATAGGTGTCTGTGCGGGCTTCTGCGCGGACCCGGCATTTTCCCCGGTTCGGCCTTGCGTCGCTCACTGCGCCACGCGCGCTGTTCGTGCAACAGTGTTTGCAAGACCGACTGTTCCCACTGTCCGGCATGCAGTCCTCCGTCCACCGCATCGCCGAGGCGGGATGGCCCGGCTTGATCCGTGATGACGAAACGGCGTGCCACTGCTTGGCCGCCTTGGGACAAGCAGTGCCACTGGAGAGTTGACGCGCCACTCGCACTGCTTCTCCGATGACTCCGAAGCAGTGGCACGCCCCTTTTCGTTCGATCCATCAAGTAGGGCCACCCCGCCTGGACGAAAAGCTGAGTCACCGACGACCGGGTTTGGATCGGTGCATCAATGACTGCCGCAAGATCTGTAGTCCGGACGCCCTCGTCCGGACGAAGGCGTCCGGACTACGAATCTCGAAGTCCGACAGTGATTGGTGCGCCGCTCCTAAACGAGAGTCGACACCGGGCACAAAAAAACCCCGGCCATCTGGCGATGACCGGGGTGAGTGATGTCCGCGTGCGACGCGAGTTACTTGCTGGCTTCCGCAAACCGGCGGGTGACTTCGGTCCAGTTCACGACGTTCCAGAACGCGGCGATGTAGTCGGGGCGGCGGTTCTGGTAGTTCAGGTAGTAAGCATGCTCCCACACGTCCAAGCCCAGGATTGGCGTCCGGCCTTCCATCAGCGGGCTGTCCTGATTCGGGCTGCTTTCGACAACCAGCTTGCCCTTGTCGAAGGCGAGCCAGGCCCAGCCGCTGCCGAAGCGGGTGGCTCCAGCGGCCGAGAACTTCTCCTTGAACGTGGCAAACGAACCGAAGGCACCGTTGATCGCGTCGGCCAGCGCGCCTGACGGTTCACCACCGGCGTTCGGGCCCATCACGGTCCAGAACAGCGAGTGGTTGTAATGACCGCCCGCGTTGTTGCGGATGACGGTGCGAATCTCTTCGGGAACGGCCGCCAGATTCGAAATCAACTCTTCGACAGACTTCGCATGCAACGCGGAATGAGGCTCCAGCGCCTTGTTCGCATTGTTGATGTAAGCCTGATGATGCTTGGTGTGGTGGATCTCCATCGTCTTGGCATCAACGTGGGGGACCAGCGCGTCGTACGCGTACGGCAGGGCGGGAAGGGTGAAGGCCATGATTGTTTTTCTCTCAGGCAGGACCGGGGTGTGATCGGAATCTCGCGACCATCCGAAATTCGCGAATTGTTGCGGCCATTCTAGGAGGTCGAGATTCGCGATGCAAAGTCGACGGGAGATTGGATGAGATCGGGTGTGGCAACTCTTTCTGGCAACTCAATGAGCCGCAGGGCGCTAGCCCCGGCTTGGACGTGCTACCGAGTGAGAACCGGACGCTAGCGCGTTCCGGCTGATCCCGCCAAGAAATCTTGCCACACTCAGGAGGTCCGATCCAATCCGGCCGATCGCTTCCGACGCCGGGGTGTCCCTCGTTGACATGAGAGAACGGCAGAGTCCCACTTCGATTGCGTGCGCCGTGTCCTCATCAGCGGGCCACTTTGCCGCCCGCGTCGTGGGGGGGCAACTGGGTCAGCTTGCGAATCGGTTTCGACGGCGGTTGCGATTCGCCCGACTCGGTTCCAAGTCCCTTGACTCCGAATGGCGGACGCTTGGCCGGTTCGAATTTCTTCTTTGCCGGTGTCGATTCGCCAGCGCGACCCGGAACTGGCTTGTCGGGATCAACGCCAATCGGCGGAAGTGTACCCGCCTCCCCGCGACTAGCATCCGTTGGCAAAAGCGGAGGGGCCGAGTTGCCGGGTCGGTCCTTCGGCTTGGGACTGGGACCGGGACTTGAATTCTCCATCCGTGCCACACGGCGCGCCGGGATGCGCAGGCTCATGCCGACCCGGACATCGTTGGCATCCTTCAATTGATCACGGTTCGCGTCAAACACGTCTTGGAAGCGGTTCGAACTTCCCAGTTCCTTGGCGGCGATGGACGACAGGGTCTCGCCCTTCTGTACGACATGCATCCGGTCGGTTGTGGTCGGAGTTTTCGGCAACCGTTCGTTGGTTTCGGCGCTGCCACGGGAGTCTCCATTATTCACGGGAAACGGAATCGGAGCGAGATCCTGGACCCCGTCATTGCTGGAACCGACCCCGGTCCCGGTCCCGTTCGCCAATCGGTCATCCGGACCGAGAAAATCGGGCGCG
Organism: Planctomycetota bacterium; assembly: GCA_031372385.1. Taxonomy (GTDB): domain Bacteria; phylum Planctomycetota; class Planctomycetia; order Planctomycetales; family Planctomycetaceae; genus Schlesneria. The sequence continues at coordinate 3,791 of JANMLE010000249.1, forward strand.
TCGAGTTGTGGCAGACTCCGATGACTACCGACGTCTGAGTCTCGCTTCGTGCGATCCGGGGCTTTCCCGGTTTTGGTCCGGGGTTCGTGGTCATCATCGTAGTCTGGCAAGTCTTGAAGGTAGGGTGCGATCGATTTCTCAGCGATCCGGGCGTCGAGTACGCGGGCGGACTTCAACCGTGGCGACGAACCCGCCGGTTTCGGGTCGTTGCGAAAGAAGAACGCCCCCGCCGCGCCGAGCAGCAACACCGCCAAAGCCAGACCAATTCGCTGATCCTGATGCACCTGATTTTCCTCCCCCAATTTTGGGTCTGGGACCACGCCGGACATCCAACCCGAAGTGTGGTTGGTCCACCAGAATCATGGAAACTGGTAGACCCAACACCCGATTCGGACGAAGCGATATCGGTACGGTGGCCTATTCGGAAGAGAATCGGCAGGAATTGCCGCAGCCCCGGATGCGAAACATCGAGACGCTGTGAATTCCTGCCGATCACGCGAAGTTTGTGTGGGGTCGCGCGATTGGATCAAGATCGCCGGATCGCGATCCGACGCGGCGGATCATTCCGGCGGATCATTCCGGCGGATCATTCCGGCGGATCATCTTTCCAGTTCGCGGCGGCGTTCAGCAGGTGTTCATCGGGCGAGATGCGCAGGTAGACCAGCGACTGCTTCAGGATGTTCGCCGCCGCCGGGGCCGCGACTTTGCCGCCAAAGGTCTCGCCTCCCACCGACGACTGGTTCACGACGACCAGCACCAGCAGACGCGGG
>JANMLE010000279.1:0-2360 GCA_031372385.1 Planctomycetota bacterium
CGGTGGCGCTGAACTTGGCGAGTTCGGCTTCGACGTTGGCGGCGGCCTGCTCCAGTTCCTTGATCTCGCGCTGCTCCGCATCGCAACCATCAAGGGCTTCCAGGATCTCGTCTTCGAGCACGCTGTTCGCCATCTTGTCGGAGGCGATCTGGGATCGCAGCGCGTCGAACTCACGGTTGTTGGTCGCGGCGTTGAGCTTCCCCTGCAGGTCGTGGATCTTGGCTTCGTTCGACTTCAGTTGCAGATTCTTCTGATCGGCCGCCACCTTCAGGTGCTTGAGCTTCGTGCGCCGGACTTCCACTTCGGCCTTCTTCTTCTCCAACAACTGCTGGCGCGCCGCGATCTGGCGCGGACCCCGTTCGAGCTCATCGGTCACGTCCTGCAACCGCAACCGCAAATCGTGGATTTCCTTCAAACCAGCACCGTTCGGGGTCATCCAAACTCTCCGCGAGAAATGTTCAAAACGCCAAGGATCGGTGCCGACTATACCACAAAGCGCGTCAGTGGACAGGGGACGGGGGATAGTGGATAGTGGGCCGCGGATGGTGGAAAGGCCACGGGATCAGAGTCAGGAAGACTCGATGATCTTCTTCCCGCCGTCCTCCATCCATCACCCGCGTCCCCCCATCCACCATGTCGCTTTTGAACCCCGCATTGCTGGCCGGGCTGGGATTGGCCACCATCCCGGTTCTGTTGCATTTGCTGCTGCGGGCCAAGCCGAAGCGACTGATCTTTCCGGCACTCCGGTTGATCCAGCAGCGCCGGCGTCAAAACGTCCGACGGATGCAGTTGCGTCACCTGTGGTTGCTGCTGTTGCGCATCGCGGTGATCGTGCTGATCGTACTGGCCGTCTGCCGGCCCTCGCTGCCCGCGGCCAACTATTCACTCAGCCGGTTCGAATGGGGCACGCTCGTCGCGATCGTGGCCCTGGCCTTGGGGGCTTACTTCGGAGTCATGCGCTGGTGGCAGCTTCAAACGTTGACGCGCACGGCGCTGCTCACCCGGCGCACCATGCTGCGCGGGGGCGTTGGGACAGTCGCGGTATTGCTGGCTCTGGTGGGGGTCGCGTGGCCGTATGCTCACCGCGTCTTCGCCGAGATCAAGAATCCCGCGCCGCGTGTCGCGGAGAATGTGCCGGTCGCGGCGGTGTTTCTGTTCGACACCAGCGCGAGCATGTCCTACAAGCAGGCCAACAAGACCCGCCTACGCGCAGCGCAGGAGATGGCGAAGTCGCATCTCAGCCATTTGCCGGCGGGCAGCAAGGTTGCCGTGGCGGCCAGCAGTGAATCGGCGCCGGCGGCGTTCTCCACCGATCTGGTGGCGGCACAAAGCCGCATCGACGCCCTCGAAATCAAGGCGACCGGCCGACCGCTGAACGACCGATTGAGCGCGCTGATGCAGATTCAGGAAGACGACCAGCGGCGCGTCACCAACGAGCAGTCATCGATCCCCGCCGACAAACGGCAGGACCGGTTCGTGCGCGAGATCTACATCTTCACGGATCTGACGAAGTCCGCCTGGCGCGACGAATCGTCCTCCCTGCGCGATGAACTGCAGCGGCTGCGCTGGATCGGCGTCTACCTCATTGATGTCGGTGAAACGGCCCCGACCAACGTCGCGCTGACGGGGTTGAGGCTGTCGCGCGAGGCGGTTCCGGCGCGCGGAACGGTGCGCATCGAAGCGGTGGTCTCATCGACCGGCCCGGTCAAGCCGGATCAGTCGGTCGAACTGTATCTGAAAGCCGGCGATGGCCCGCCCGTTCGCAAGGGGACGGAAGCCGTCAAGCTGGAGACCGGCAGCGAAGCGCGCGTCTCGTTCTTTCCCGTCGACATCCCGCTGCAACCATTCACGCAGGGTGAGCTGCGGCTGACGAGTTCAGACCCGCTCAATGCCGACGACGTGCTGTCCTTCACCGTGCATACCATTCCGTCGTTGAAGGTGCTGGTCGTCGCCGAGGAACCGGCCATTTCCCGGTATTGGACGCTGGCCCTCAGATTCCTCGCGGAAGAGGGGATCTCGGCGTTTCAAACGGAGTCGGCCACACCGGACAAGCTCGCGGACATCGAACTGGGTGAGTTCGATGTCGTCTGCCTGATCAATGCCGGCCGACCGAGTGACGCGGCGTGGTCCAAGCTGCGGACGTTTGTGGAACGGGGCGGCGGGTTGGGCGTTTTTCTGGGAGCGAGTTCATCGGCGCTTTCCGAAACAACACGGGAACGAATCAATCCCGTCGGCTACCAATCGGAAGCCGCGTTGACCGTCCTCCCCGCGCGGCTCGAAGCTTCGTTGTCGAATTCTCCCGCCAAGATAATCGACGTCCGCAAATCACAGCATCAGTTGCTGAAGAGATTCGACGAAGT
>JANMLE010000340.1:0-4800 GCA_031372385.1 Planctomycetota bacterium
CGCGCCTTGCCGAACCCGACCGGCGTTCCCGCCAGCGTCTGCAACTCCAGCGCGGTGTGTTCGAGGATGTGTGCGAGATATGTCCCGCGTCGCAGCCGTTGGTGGAACCCGCCCCGCTCACCCACGCTGCAGCGGTGTTCGATCAGCGTGGGGAGCCAGCCCATCAACCGGTCATTGAATCCGGGGAGTTGCTCCGACGACGTGTCCTTCAACGGGCCCAAATCCACCCAGGCTTCGATGACGGTGTGCCGCGTCCAAATGTTGGGGCCGCGCAGGGCGAGGACTTTGCGAATCTGCATGGGGTGACTTACCTACAACTCGACCTGAATCTGTATCAATCAGAACTGCATCAGCAAGAGTTTTATGCGCCCCGAAGTGGAGCCGCAAGGCGGACTGTCACAGCCGGCCGCCAGGTCCGCCAGCGTCGATAACTCTCGCGGCGAATATTGACGTCGCTGAATTCGCAAGAATTCAGCCTGTCCACTGAATTCTTGCGAATTCAGCTACGTCGCGCTTCGGTCATTTCTGGTCGCTTGGAGTCTACCTGCGGAATCCGGAGGCAAGACACGTTGCACCGGGTGCCAACGTCACCGCGAGCAACAACGCTTTCAGCCGAACAGATCGAGAAGCGGTTCGCCGGTGGAGAGCGGGCGAGTGAAGCCGTCCTTGCCCAATCGGGTGTTGAGCGGGACGCCGAGCGAATGGAAGACCGTGGCACCCAGATCCTGCGGCCGGACGGGGCGGTCCTTGACGTAGGAGGCGTGCTTGTCGGTTTCACCATAGACCGCGCCGCCGCGGATGCCACCGCCCGACAGAATCGCGGAGAAGCACGCGGGCCAGTGCTGGCGGCCAGGGTTGGCACCCGGTGCATTGATGTTCGGTGTGCGGCCGAATTCACCCATGCAGACCACCAGCGTGTTTTCCAACAGGCCCCGTTCCTTGAGATCGCCGAGCAACGCCGACAGAGCTTGATCAAGCTTCGGCATGCACCAGCCCATCCCGTACGAACCGTTGCCGAAGGCGCTTCCCATCCCCATTTCACCGCCGTGCATGTCCCAACTGGAACTGGGGGCTCCGCCGCCACCTTCTGGTGCCGTTCCCGTCCAGCCGTTGACGGTGACGAAGCCGACTCCCGCTTCGACGAGTCGGCGCGCGAGCAACAGGTTCTGTCCGAGTGGATGCATGCCGTAACGCTCGCGGACAGCGGTCGGCTCGTGTTCCAATTGGAATGGCAGACGCGCTTCCGAACCACTCGTCAATTCAAAGGCCCGGTTGTGCAGATCCTGCCAGTCCCTGGTGGCTCGATGAATCTGAGCCGTGCTCTCCGATGGGCTGAGACCGTTGAGTAGACTGCGGCGATCCGCCATGCGTTCGGCCACGACGGCGGCTTGCAGTTCGTCGGGGGCTTTGAAGTTTGGCATCGCCGGATGATTGGCGGCCGAGCCGACGAACAGTGGGCTGTAAGCCGCACCCAGGTGTCCCCCGATGCCGATGTTCGGCGCACAGAAGACCGGATCGCCGACGCACTTGATCAGCCAGATATACGGAGCAATCGTCCGCTCGTTCGGCCGCACCTTGGCGAGGATTGAGCCGATATAAGGGGCGTCCGCCGGTGCCTCCGACTGACCGCTCAGGCAATGATGCATGGCATCGAAATGGTTGCTGATGTTGCCGACGTGCGTCATCGACCGGATTAGACAAAAGTCATCGGTCCTCTGCGACATGAGCGGATGCAGCTCCGAGATCTGCATACCCGGCACCTTCGACGCGATTGGCTGGTACGGTCCGCGAATCGTATCGGGGGCGTTGGGCTTGAGATCCCACGTATCGAGCTGACTCGGTCCGCCGCACAACAGGATGAAGATGCACGACTTCTCGGCCGCCCCTTTGCCAAGTCCTCGCTTCTCATCGATCCCGGCGGCCACCATGCCGGGCAGACTCAATGGCAACGCACCAATCCCGGCCGCCTGCAGCAGATGGCGGCGGGACATTCCATCGGACAACGACCGCAGGGGATTCCTCGGATGGATCACGGGGCATTCCTTTCGAAGGGACCAAGCGACGACGGCACACGCGAAGAGCCAAATGTTGCGACCAAAGGTTATCACGATGTCGCGAGGAAGTCCCAGAGCAACTGGTCAATGTTCGGCAGTTCATTGCCGACGTGACCGACAAAAGTCGCTTGGACAGCGTTTTGTAGCACGGACGCCTCGTCCGTGCGCGAATGTCATCGGCGATTTCAGACGCACGGACGAGGCGTCCGTGGTACGGGGACTTTTGTCGATCACGTCATTGCCGTGTTCCGCGAACCGAATCCGGTTGAGGAGCCAACTCACGATGACTGGATTACCGAACTGAAAAAGAACCGGGGCCTGACGGCAGCCCATTCGAAAGTCAGTCCAGTCACGGCAAGTGTTGATGATCCACCGACCTGATTATCTGTTGCGGAAGGCCGAAAAAATGAAATTTACATTTGCAGTTGGTGATTTGTGAACATATCGTAATCCGCCGTGGTGATTCCACCACTTCGTTTTTGGTTCTTTTTTTCTGGGCCAGTACGAGGAACCCGATCATGTCAAAGAGAATGTTGCGAGCCAGGTCAGAGACACGAGGATTCACGCTCATCGAGTTGCTGGTTGTCATCGCGATCATCGCGGTGCTGATCGCGCTGCTGTTGCCCGCGGTGCAACAAGCTCGCGAAGCGGCACGACGGACGCAATGCAAGAACAGCATGAAGCAGCTCGGATTGGCGCTTCACAATTACGAATCAACGACCCAGTTTTTGCCCCCGATGACCGGTGGGACTTGCTGTGGTGGCAACGGCAATGACGGACGGTTGAGCGGGATTGTTTTTCTGTTGCCTTACTTCGATCAGGCACCGCTGTGGAACCAAATCTCTGCGGCCGCAGGCCAGGGAGGGTTGCCCTATGTGACCGGGTTCCCGCACCCTAAGAGTGATCTGCCAGCGCTGCTCTGTGCCTCCGATACGCGGTCCCCGACATTCGTCCAAGCGGGTTTTGATTTTGGACCACCCAGAAGTTACCACTTCAACATCGGTGACACGGGCAATTTCGGTTTTTTCAACAACACGCCCGGCCGCGGTCCGTTTGAAGACACTGAGCGGGGAGTCACGAACTCATTTGCGTCGATCTCCGATGGCCTCAGCAATACGATTCTTATGGCCGAAAAGGCGATGTTCAGGGATGCAACCGAGGTTCTCGGAGGATTTGCCACGGGCGGTTTCAGCCCCTCGAATCCGAGTAGTTGTTATTCGACCGTCACGAATGGCAAGTACAACACCGGCACAGACTCGATTGGAAACGGTCGACTGTGGGCCTATGGCTCCTACAACTATTCGCTTGTCAACACGATTCTGCCGCCCAACGGCCCCGGTTGCGCGGCCGAGTTCGCAACTGTAACCAGTCGCCACGTTGGCGGAGCACATGTGCTGATGGGAGACGGTGCCGTCCGTTTCATTAGCAACAACATCGATTCGGGTAACCTGTCCACCGCACCTGTGTCTAGCGGTCCCAGTCCGTATGGTGTCTGGGGTGCATTGGGAACCAGGGCGAGTGGAGAAATCGTCACGAACTTCTGATTGTCGTCGAGTTTTTCCAGGCTGTGGAATTGATGTGCAGGCACCAAATCCGCGCTTCATCGTGTCCGTACCTGCGTCGTCGGTCGACCTTCTTCGGCTGCCGGTAGCTCTGTCTGCGGTAGCCGATTTTTCCATCTCCGACTCTTATGAGGTTTTCGATGTCGAATCGTTCAGCGATGATTTCGTGTTTGTTTGCCTCAGTGATTTGTGTCATCGGCTGCGGACGGGGAAGTGACATCAAACTGTATTCTGCGACCGGCACAGTGACGCTCGATGGCAAGCCGTTGGCGAATGCCAGCATCATGTTCAATCCGGCGCTGAAGCCATCGCTTGCCAAGGTCGCCACCGCTCGAACAGACAAGAATGGCGGCTTTACGCTTCAAACAGATGACCGGAATGGAGCCGGCACTGCGACCTTTGACGTAACCGTGTTTGCTGAGGAAGAGTCGTCTGTGGACGGGCATAAACCGGCTGCTCCGGCCATGAGTTTGGGGGGGCCATTCCAGCAGCCGCCAAAGGCTCGCAAACTCGCAATACCTGAGAAATACACCAAGTCGCCCGACAGCGGTTTGTCCTACACGGTCGGTCCCAAGACCAATCACTTTGAGATCAAGCTCACATCTGAGCAGCCCAAGTAAGCGGGCTACCGCCAAACGCCAATCGTTCCGCGATTGCCGCAAGTGACCATGTGGACGGGTACGCGGGAACCCGAATTCCCAATACAGAATTTCATCATCGCCCTGATCCGCGTGGTTCGCGTTGCGCCTTCATCTCCCAACCACGCCCCCCCCGCACAGGGAATGAATGCGGTGTGTGAACGGGCGGGTTTGGATTTAATTGGTATCAGAGCGCGAGCGCCGGAGTGATGCCAGTGGTTTGTTGAAAGAGTTCTTCGCCGCGGCCGGCTTTGATCCAGGCCCGGAGCCGGATCATGGTTTCGGCGTTCTCGCGCAGCCAGTACACCGCGCTGCTTTTGACGCGCAGGTTGATCACCCGGCGCACGGCGTTTTCGATGGCCCCGCTGCCGATCGGCGTGTGGTGGGCGCAAGATCGGGAATAGTCCTGACTTCATGGCACAAGTTTTGTTCTGTCATCAGATCGCCGTGCGGTTTGTAACGTTCGGCAACTGCGGTCGTCGATTGCAGTTGGGAGGAGATTCGGGCACGTCGGGACCGCAAGATGGGGAGTGCCGCACCGGGAGG
>JANMLE010000342.1:0-3306 GCA_031372385.1 Planctomycetota bacterium
GAGACCGTCAGCCCCAGTACTCCGCGGGTGAGCGTGTCGATGCGATCGTCCCATTCATCGGCCAGCGCCTTCGCTTGCTCGCCGTTGTCCTGGTAATACACCGGCCCCAGCGCGAACAGCCCCAGTGCCGACAATCGCTGCGGGTCATTCGGGCTGCCGAGCAGGTCGCCTGCAATCTGTTCGGCGACGAACCGGTCGTACGGCAGGTCGCGGTTCAAGGCGTCGATGACCCAGTCGCGATAGCGGTATCCCTGCGGATAGTTGCGCGCCTTGAACGTGTGCGCCTGATCTTCACCATATCGCGCCACATCCAGCCAATGCCGACCCCACCGCTCGCCGTAGTGAGGCGAATCGAGCAACCGGTTCAGGACCGTGGCGAAGGCTTCGGCCGACGGATCGCTAACGAACGCCTCGACCTCGTCGGGCGTCGGTGGCAGACCGATCAGATCGAACGACGCGCGGCGAATGAGTGTCCGGCGATCGGCCGCGTCACTCGGCTTCAACCCGTGCTCTTCAAGTCGGGCGAGCACGAATCGATCGAGCTCGCGCTGCGGCCAATCGGCCTGCTTCACTGCGGGAGGCACGGTCAACTTCGGTTGCTGAAACGACCACAGCTTACTCGCGGCGGCGAAATCGAGCTTGGACGAGGCCACTGCCGCCGGGCGTTCACGGGGATCGGGAGCCCCCAATTTGAGCCACTGTTCGAAGTCGGCGACGACGTTCGCGGGAAGTTTTCCCTTGGGGGGCATTTCCAAGCCGTCGTACTTCAGGGCTTTGAGCAGCAGGCTGGTCTCCGGTTTCTCGGCCACCACCGCCGGCCCCGAATCGCCCCCCTTCAACAGCCCGTCGCGATGATCCAGCAGCAATCCCCCCTTGAGCGACTTCGAGGTCACGCTGTGGCACTCCTGGCAGTGAGCCACCAGCACCGGACGGATCTTCGCTTCGAAGAACTCCATCCCGGCCGGATCCGGATCAGCCGCCCAAGATCTGGCAGCAATCAACAGAATCAGCGCAGCCGAGACGCAGCCGGTGAAGCGACGCAACATGAGGCAAACTCGCAATCGGAGGGATTTCGGCGGGTCGGTCGGGAGGCAGGTCAAACGACCCTCGAAAGAGCCGTTGGGGATGTCATCGTATCGCGGAGCAGGCCAGCTTGCGTCGGGCAGGACAATCTCATCCACCCGGCACAGCCATCAACGCCCGCCGATTCTAGCCCATCGCCGGGCGAATCCAAGCTCAATGACGGACATCGTCACGGCCAATGCCTTTTTCAACGTAGTAATGAAAGCTCGCGATTTGATGGTGGGTCGGCGCAGCGAAACGTACTTCGTCCCACCCTACGTGGTGCCCAGCTTCAAAAAGGCTTTGGCCCTGAGTAAACGAACGCATTGATTTCACAACTGCAGGCCCGGAAGTACAATCCGCCGATTGAATTGGATCGACCACAACAAACACCAACAAGAAGCCACCGCATCCGCCAAGCCAATGAAACTGAGTTCAAGCAATTCGATGGAGACGGCGAGGCGGCCCATGAGTATTGATGGAATTGGATGGCACGTGTGGCGCCTTTGAAGTGCCATCATGCTTCAAGAAATCTGTCGGGCGAAGCCCAGCGGCAGCCGGCAGTTCTCCCGGCTTCTGGCCTGAACGAGGTAATTGCATGTCCGAATCGCTGCCTCTTGTTGAACGGGTCCGAAACACCATTGATCTGGGCGAAAGCCATTTTCGCGAATTCAAGTCTGCGCTCGAAGGGCCCGATGGGAACAAGAAGGCGCGATCCAGCACGAGAATATGCGCTGACATCGGCGAAGCCCTCGTTGCTTTTGCCAACGCTGATGGCGGCGAGTTACTTATCGGGGTTGAAGATGATGGGGCAATCACAGGTCTGCCGCATGACGACAACGATATTCAGGCAATGCTGGGAGCTGTAACAACACATGTCCATCCTGAGTCGGTCCTGCCGATCATGCATGCTACCAGATTGACGATTGACACCAAGTCGATCCTGTTCTTTGCAGTCGCCAAGGGTTCAACGGAGATATACCAACTCAACGACGGCCGCTGCGTGCGTCGCAAGGATAAGGCGACTGTCCCCGAGACCGTGAAGCGAATTGAATTCGATCGTCAAGAGGTCAAATCGCGAGAATACGACAGGGTTTTTGTCGACGGCGCAACAGTGGCGGACCTCGATACGCCACAAATCCAAAGTCTCGCTGACAGGTTCCTACGAGGCCTGTCCGTCGAAAAATACTTGCAGCAGATTGGCCTCGCCGAATACGGACTGAATGGACTCCGCCTGCGGATGGCCGCGTTGCTGCTGTTTGCTCGCGAAGTACAACGATGGCATCCGCGTTCCCAAGTTCGAATACTCGAAGTCGCAGGAACGCACCTCAAATCTGGGGAGCACTACAACATCCGAAAGGAAAAGGTTGTCTCGGGGAACATCTTTGATCTGTTACTCAAGTCTTGGGAAGAGCTGCGGTTTTCCTTAGCATCAAGAACCGAATTCGGAGCCGATGCAAGGTTTGAACAGAAATACATTTACCCAGAACAGGCTTGTCGTGAAGCGTTGGTAAACGCGCTTGCCCATCGTGACTATAGCACTCAGAACGGGATTGATGTCTTCATCTTCGATGACAGAATGGAGATTAGAAATCCCGGATCGCTTCTATCTACATTGAAACTGGGAGATTTGCAGGAACTTCATGGCGCACACGAGTCCCGAAATGCATTCGTCGCGCGTGTATTGCGGGAGAACAAGTTCATGCGAGAATTGGGGGAGGGCATGAAGCGAATGTTTGAGTCGATGGAGGAGAATGAACTTCAGGCTCCTACTCTTCAGCCTGACTCCACATCATTTGGGATTACGCTGGCGAAGAAGTCGGTATTTACTGAGCAACAGGAACAGTGGTTGTCCATCTTCAAACAGTTCGATTTGACGCCTTTGCAAAAGCGGATTGTCACCTGTGGAATGAATGGCAGAGAGATTTCACAGCAAGATATCCACAAGGCGATTAGCACGAACGACCTGAGTGTGTACCAACGCGAGGTGTCAGGGATTCGCAATTCGGGGATTCTGGTTGAACTTCGTACGAATCCCCAAGCATTGGCATACGCAAAACAAACGAAGATTGACAAGGCGCTCGTACCGAGATTCAAAGTACAAGTACCAACAAGCCCACGCGTAACCGAATCAAACCTCTCCGTTTTTGTAAGCAATTTGCCGTTCTCTATTTCTTGGCAAGAGGTACAGACATTATTCGAGAGTTGCGGCCGTGTACAACGAGTCCAGCTTCCGGAGCCGAA
>JANMLE010000949.1:0-2334 GCA_031372385.1 Planctomycetota bacterium
GGTATTTTTGCGCGAATCCCCCAATTCGTATGCCGACGCGGGCTATGACAACTTTAAAAAGGTGATTGTTCCTTCATACCTTGCGGAGAATTGAAGGCGGTCCGGCCGAATCTTCCCGTGCAGTTCGCGTTTCATTCGACGGCGCTCGCGCCGTCCGCGATCACGCTGAAACTGCAACGGGCGACTCCCAAGCTGACCGCGAACGGACTGGCGATGGTCTCGGTGACCGATGTCGCCGTCGTGTACACATTGGCTCTGCAATGGAACATCGACGCCGCCACAACCGATGCGCTGGTCTTCACCACGCCAAGTTTCCTGGCGGGAAAACTGGAATTCACCGGCAGCGGCATCCGCGAGACGACGCATGTCGACGCGGGGAACGGCCGCACCCGGTGGACGATCTGGCTGCGCACTCCCGTCAGCGGCCGGTACTTCGCCGCTGCGGTGGGAACGCTGCCACCCGCCGCGAAGGAAGTCGTGGCTCCGTCCATCGTGTTTGAGAAACCCGGCACGGTCGGCACCGCCGTCGAAGCCCAGCGCCAGTACGTGCTGCTGATCAACCTGTCGCAGAGCCAACTCACGTCGGCGGCACCCGAGTTGACCGAGTCGGTGCAGCGCGAGGATGTGCCGGTGGTCGTCGATCAGTCACTCGTCGATCAGGCCACCGAACTGGTGCGGGTCAAGCAACTGCTGACCGCACCCCGGTGGACGCTGCAAACGTTCGCCCAAACGGCCACCGCGCCGGCGTCGGTGAATGTCGCCGATCTGACGACGATCGTCAGCCGCGACGGCACCTATCGCGGCCAGGCGGTCTACACGATCAAGAACCATTCACGGCAGTTTCTGGCGCTCAAGCTGCCGGACAACGCCGAGATGATGTCGGTGTTCGTGGGGAACCTGCCGTCGCGCGCGGTGACGACGAAACGGAAGAACGAGACCCTGCAGTTGATCGCGCTGCCGAAGACGAGTGCCGCCAGCCTGTCGTTCCCGGTGCGGATCATCTGGCGCGGTCGCTTGGGCGGCGCGCTTCCCAAGTCGGCCCGGTTGCTGCGGCAGGAGATCGACTTCCCCGCGCCGGTCGTCGTCAGCCAGCAGGACGATGCCGATTTTGGCATCCCGGTGGCGAAGACCCGGTGGACCGTCTATCTCCCCGACGATCTGGATGCGCAGCCCCTGAAGAGCACGACGCGCCACAACCTGACGCTCCAAGAAACAGGCAAGCAGGACTTGCTGTACGAGAAGGCCGCGATCCAGGAAATGTCGGAGCTGCTGGGGTTTGTCGAGTCGAACTATCGTGCGCCGTCGGACCAGGGCAAGCGCGCCCAGGCAAGCAACAACATGAAGCAACTCGGCATGGCGTTCTACAACGCCAAGCAATTGGAGCAGTCGGTCCGCAGTGTTCACGGCGACGTGGAGTTCGACCGGCAGCGGGACGTGACTCTGAAACGGCTGTCGGAAATCCAACGCAACGTGGAAACCGAACAACGCCTGGCGATCGAGGATTCCACCCGCGCCGGAATGCACGTAACGAACACCGCTCAAGATTTCGAGGGGAAACAATTGTCGGCGGCCATTGTGGACAACAACGGCTCGCTGGGAATCAACTCACAACCGATCGTGTCGAACACCATCACCCTGTTTGAATCCAACAGATTCGACGGACTGAGCCTGAAGTCGGAAAAAAACGGCGAGCAGACTTTTGGATTCGAGCTTCAAAACAAGGACGAGGCGAAGCCCGCCGACGGGAAGCCGGTTTCGAAATCGGAAAGCGGGAGCGGAAAGTCCAACGCCAACGGCATCGAAACGCGCCAGCAGTTGCAACGCGGCAACGACGTGAACCTCGACCAGTTGAATGTGGCCATCAACCAGCAAAAGGTGGCGGGCCAACAAGGCCAACAGGGTCAGGGTGGTTTTGGCGGCGGCTTCGGCGCGAGAAGCGGTCAACAGGAATTCGGGTTCCAGCAGCCACAGCAACAGCAACCAGGGTATCACGCTCCCCCGGCAAACATGATGGGTCGGCCGGGGCCGATGGTGGACGGCCCGGGTCCGGGCGTGGCTCCGCAGTCTCCACCAATTCTCAATAAGATTCCGTATGTGAGCCGCTCAACCCAACAACCCAACGGCGCGCCGGGAACAGGACAGCCGAACCCGAATCAACCGGGTAATCAGCAGAGCCTGTGGATGGCCGCGAACCCGAACAGCTACCACCCGCAAACTTGGGGCGGAGGTGGTCAGGGGGGATTCGGCGGCGGCCAATTCGGGGGCGCGAACTTTGGTAACTCGAACTTCGGTGGTCTGCCCCCGCTAATTACGGGAGCCAATGGCCCCCTCTCG
>JANMLE010000950.1:0-5241 GCA_031372385.1 Planctomycetota bacterium
CCTCTTTCGATGCCCGACCGATTCCTCACCATCAGCGACGCCGAGACATTCACCGCCAAGAGCCGCAGCACGTTGCGACGTTTCATCGAAGGTATCGTGAAGGCAGACAACTCGCCCGACCGACACCTGCTACTCCCAACCGTTGCCGATGTCACCGCTCTTCGCGAACAGAACCAGCCGTTCTCCTGGCGGATCAGCGAGGAGTTGCTGCGACGCCAATTCCTCAAGCCGGATGAGTCGGCTGCTCCCGCTGGGGAACACGGGAGTGGCCCCGTGGCGGGGAGCGATTCGTCGCGGCTGGTGACGGTGCTGGAGAAGAGCATCGCGATGCTGGAACGCGAACTCTCCGAAAAGAACAACCAGATCGCCGCCATGAATGACCGGATGCGGGAGAGCAACATTCTCATGAAGGACTTGCAGCAGCGACTGGCTTTGCCCGCCCCGCATTCGAGCGAAGGGCAGGTCGTGGCGGAACGAAGCCCCTCGTCTGCGGTGAACTCCGTCACGCCGAGTGCTTCGCGGAATGAATCAGCCCACGAAACGCCGCCGCGCAAGAACCGCTTCGGCTGGCTCTTCGGCGCGTGATGCGACGCCGACTTCACTCGAATATGCAGACGCTCAACTCGCCAACTCAGGCACCGACACCAGCCCCGGCTCCGCCCGACACGAGTCACAACAGGGGAGTGACCTCACGGACGATCGTCCAAGTGGAAACGAACCTGCTGCGGTTCCCGTTCTTCGCGCTGCACACGAAGGGACTGCGGGAGATCGACGCCAAGGAAGTGCGGGGGACTCGCGTCGAGAACGGCCAGTCGCACGAGTTCGTGTTCCGAGTCTCTCGCAACACGGACCATCTTTATCCGGGACCGCTGTCGAGGAAGGCACACTTCGCGCTCCTCAGCCTGCTCCGCCAACAGGGCTTCCCGTTCCGCAATCCGATCGCGTTCACGTGGCGGCAGCTCGCCCGCGAGATGCACGTGGCCTACAGCGGTTCGACGACGATCTCGCGGTTGAAGGACGCCCTGCACAGCACGCTGGGGGCGATGATCAAAAGCAGCTATGCCCTCAAGGAAGGGGAGTCACGCACCACACTGCCCGCCCGCGAACGGGGCTATCTGCTCTACACCGAATGCCTGTTCACCAACGACCGCCGTCTGGACGGGACGCTCGTCGATCAGAACTACGTGACGCTGGCCGATTGGTATCTCGCGAACCTCAACTCGCTGTACGCGGCCCCCATTGACTATGCCCTGTGGAACCGTCTCAACGACCGCAGCCCGCTCGCCAGCCGCCTGTACGAGTTCCTCCTCTTCAATTTCTCGGCCAAGATCGACACATTCACAATCAACTACGCCAAGCTCTGCCAGTTCCTCCCGGCCAAGGTCAAACCCTATGCCTCCCAAGCCAAGGAACAACTCGCGCCCGCATTCCGGCTCCTGCTGGAAGAGGGGATCATCGGACTGGTGAACTGGACGACCGGTCAGCACGATGCCCTTCAACTCCAGGTGAGTCGCGGCAATCGCCTGACCGAACCATCAGCCTCATCGAAGTCCCCTGCCGTTTTCAAATCGCCAGCCACAGTTCAACCGTCAATCACAATTCACGCCCGAGACACGGCCCAACCCGACCTGTTCGACTCCGTCACCACGCACGAGTCCACGAGCGTCCGCTTACCCGCCGAACGCCTCGTCCAACAATTTCACGCCACTTGGAGCGGGGGACTGGCAACACCATGTTCCCCAGGCGAACTCGCCGCCGCCAAGGAGTGCCTCAACCTCTACGGTTTCGACCTCGCTTCGCACCTGCTCCCCAAGGTCATCCACCGGATGAGACAACAATTCCCCGACGCCAAAACCTTCGGAGCCACCTGCCCCTACTTCACCGAACTCCACGCCGACCACCTCAAACGCCAACGCATCGCCGAGACATCCAAATCTGCCCACCTCGAAGCACAACTCGAAGCCGAACAACGTCAACTCGACAAAGCACGGCAAGTCGCCCTTGAAACCGCATGGCAATCACTCCCCGCCCACGAACAACAGTCCATCCGAGAAACAGTGCTCGTCGCAAACCCCCGCCTCCGACTCGACAAACATCCCACCCTCCTGATCCGCTTTTGCCTCAACGAACTCTCCCAAAGACAACCCGTCGATAAATGACCGATCCCGACGAGATTAGGCGGGGAGGAAATTGGGGAGGTTATTGCCCCTGCAACACCCATTTGGGTAGAATGGCAGTTGAACGGCATATCGTCGCAACGTGCGGCGAATGCAGGGTTTCGATATGGATGTCAATGCCAACCCAGTGTTTCCTCAAAGTATGATTTTCAGGTTCAGGACCTAGTGCCTTAACAGGCGTGCAGGTTCGATTCCTGTCCTGGGCAATTGATTACGCTGAAATGAGTTACGTTACCTGACGACGTTCGTCAGTTCGGTGAAAAGCCTGATTCAATCGTGGAAGTTCTTCCACGAAATGAAAAAAGGAACCGCACATGGCACGAAAACCGAACGTTCTCCTGTCTTACCTGTTGCACGCCCAAAGCGGCCAAGCGCGCGTCAGAATCAACGGGAAAGAGCATCTGCTCGGTCCGTATGGATCTGACGAAAGCCGGATTCGCTACGCTGAACTCGTCAGCAAATCCGTGGCTGGTCTTTCGGTCGATCCAATCGGCGGCAATCGTGGAAGACTTCCACGAAACGAAGCCGACACAGACGCCGGTCCGTCCGTGGCCGAACTGCTGTGGGCGTTCAAGCGGCACGCGGACGGCTACTACGTCGTCGATGGCAAGCCCACTGCCGAAGTCGATTGCTTCAACTCGGCAATGCGGCCGGTCCGTGAACTGTTCGCCATGCTCCCCGCCCGCGACTTCGGCCCGTTGCACATGAAGGCGGTTCAGGCGAAGTACGTCGAGTCTGGCTGGTCGCGTGGCTTCTGCAACAAATCGACGAACCGCATCCGTCACATCTGGTAGTGGGCGGTTGGCAATGGACTGGTCCCCGTGGTGACGTGGCAGGCACTCACCGCCGTCCCGCCGTTGAAGGCCGGACACACTGCCGCGCCGGATCACAAGCGACGTGAAGCCGTCAGTGACGAGCATATCGAAGCCGTCCGTCCGTACCTCGCCCAGCATCACCGCGACTTGTTCGATCTGTTGCGTGCCACGGGCGCGAGGCCGTCCGAATTGCTCGGTCTGACGCTGGCCGACATCGACACCCGCGGCGAGATTTGGATTGCCGACTTGGCAAAACACAAGAACGCGAACAAGGGTCTGACCCGCAAGCTGTTCTTCGGTCCCCGCGCTCAGTTGATTCTGCGGCGGTTGCCGTCCACGGGGCTGCTGTTCAGCATCGGACGCAGCCACTTCTCCGGCGTGCTCAAGGCCGCTTGTCTTGCGGCTGGAGTACCGCCGTTCGTCCCCTATGCCCTGCGGCATTGCAAAGCGACCGAACTACGGGACGCCATCGGCATTGAGTCGGCTCAGGCGACGCTGGGTCACGCGCAGCCGTCGATGACGGCTCGGTATTCGTCCAAGATGGACAAGCTCGCCAGTGAAGCGGCGAAGGCGTGCGGCTGATCAACGCAGTCTTGGGTAAGATCCGCGGCCGCAACGCCTGCTGCCTGTTCTCGGCGACATACGAACTTGGGATCTGGCCGAAACGACAGGCAGTCTGACGACGATGAATTGGCGATCCAAAACGCGGGACGATACGATCATCCCGCGTTCTTTTTTTGGCTCCAATGATCCAATAGCGGCACATTCATGAAGGCATTCGACGGAGAGATTTCAGCGTCAACGGGCGATGACGTCGAAATGGCGGTGGTCACGGGAGCCGCGACAGTCCCGCTGCAAACAGGTTTTTGCTTTCCATTAGGAATCGACGCATGAGTGACATCGAGCTTGATGGCGAGATTCTCCCCACCCAGGACGTTCCCCAATGGCTGACCTGCGGCAAGGTCGCTCACTGCCTTGAACTACGGAAACATCTGCATGAACTCTCATGGACAAACTATGCAGGCCGACCGGTTCCGATGACCTGGCCGTGGCCGAACCGACCGGCACTTTCACATAAACCGAACGGAATCAGAGTGCAGATCTCTGAACACGAAGCCAAACTGATCTGCGCGTATTTTGTGCGTGATGCGTCCGAACTCGGGAAATACATTCCGCAGCTATTGAAACAACTGGATTTGCCGGAAATCGATTGGGGCCTGTTTCTCGTCCGCAGTGGCTCGCATCGCGATGGATGGTTTCGCGCCCTTCAGGACAGGGCTTCAAATCTTGCTTGGATTTGTTCTCACATTCTTCACTTGTTGGAAGAGGCGATTTTCGACCGACGTGAATTGCCTCGGGGATGGGATACCACATCGGAGTGGCCCGAGTCGCCAGTGCGAAACGCGCAGGAACTGGCAGCGTACTTTACGAAGTTCGCGCCTTGGTCCGACGAATCCCGCGAGCATCAGGACGACGAGCGGCGCGACGATCCGGCGTGGTACTGGCGAAAGCGGGTAACGATTCATATCGCGCTAGATGCATTCAAGGTGCCGTGCCCGCTGGAGCGAACGAACCGTCCCCAAGAACTCAAACAGGCAATTGAAGGATTCACAGAAATCCTGTTGTGGTTGCGGAATTACGTCTCCGATGCACAAACGCAGGAAGATCCGACGAAAACTCCGGAGCACTCTCCGTGGATCGATGCCCGCGAATTTGGGTCGCTCCTCACTCTTAACGGGCATAAGCCATCGCAGAAAACGGGGGTCCACCCGCCCAGGACGGTGAGCCGACAAAAGAAGAATTGGCAGGCAGAATCTAAGCCGATGTCCAACAATCAGAAATTTCGTTTTAAGCTGGCGACGCTTCAAAGACTCCGCGTTGATTACCCGCCAGCATGGAACTGCTGCCAACCGTGAGAACGCCACTTTCGGCCACTACGCGCCACCGTGCGCCAAACGCCGCCGAAGCATCTGGACCGTCGAATTCGCGCCGTTAATCTTGGCCCATCGCGACTGATTGCAGTCGTACTTAGGGGCTGTGCATTTTCTACTTCCGAGAGTTCTTGGGGGTGATGGAGTAGTTCCATTGGGGGCAGATGTTGTGGCGTCGGAGTTGGATGCTTTTGAATTCGGCGTTGGGGACTTTGACTTTCTTGGGGTAGTCACGGGGGTCGAGTTCGGCGGTGACTTCCAAGCCGGTTTTGGTCGTCGTGCCGCGAATCAGGGACAGCAGTTTGCCGAGCGTTCTCA
>JANMLE010000954.1:0-6757 GCA_031372385.1 Planctomycetota bacterium
CAGGAATGGCGGAGAGCCCACAAAATGAAGATACTCAAACGCACATCGCTGCTATTCAACGTCCTCAGGACTGCGTTGTCGCCATCGCGCGGCGGCCTCGGGATTGCCCCGCTTTTCGTTGAGCTCGACAAGCTTCAGCCGCAGTGTGCGGTCGCGGGGTGTGTTGTACAGACGATTCTCGGTGGCGAGGATCTCCGCTGACAGCTCAATCAACTCCTGACTGCGTTCAAGATGCAATGCGGCTTGATCGGGTTGGCGGTACCGCAGATAAGCTTGTCCCAGCTTGTAATGCGCTGGCTGGTTAAACGGTTCCTGGCGAACCACCGTGGACAAATCATCGATCGCCAGCTGCTGGTTGCTGGCGTCGAAGTGCAAGAAGCCTCGAATCATGATGGCCATGATGGAATCGGGATGTTCCGCGAGCACAGAGTTGACGGCAGCCATCGCATCTTCTGGCTTGCCCTCGCGGCGCAGTAAGTCGGCGTTTCTCAGTCGGACAAGATCATTGGAAGACGGGTTGACGGGAGCGGCCACGAGCAGGTCGCATTGCTTGCGAGCCGCTTCCAGATCGCCCAACTCCAGCAACAGACCGACCAACTGATATCGCACACGTGAGACCTCCCGCTCCGGGGGATTCCGCAGCAGGGCTTGCTGGTAGGCGTGGACGGCCAACGGGCCATTCTGGTTCTCGTGAAGAATGCTGGCCGAGACAAGCCATGGAAATGGATCCTGCGGTGCGAGTCGAGCGTATTCGAGACACAGATCGAGGGTGGCTGCGCGACGGTTCAATTCGTATTTGACTTCGATCCAGGATCGCAATAAAGGCGCCTGCTTCCGGATCGAATCACCGGCCGCGTCGAACGCCAGTTCCGCCAGCAGAAATTGTCCGGCGGCGTGAGCAGCGCGAGCCAACTTCGTCAAATCCTCAACAGGACAGGCCGCCGCATTGGGAATGCCTTTGAAACAAGTGAACGCTTCCTCATGACGCCGCAACGATGTCATGATCTGGCACTGAAGAAGTTGCGCGGTGGGGAAGTCTCCGTGCGAGGCTCGGACGCCGGCCCCGAGCAACTCGAGCGCTCGTTGCGGATTGGACGATTCCATCTGACGAGCCTGCGCCAGCAGCTGTTCGGGGGACGCCTGTCGCAGAAACACTCCGAGACCAATCACCGCCGTCACAATGATGACGACTGAAAGAAGACGGACCGTCTGGTTGGCAAACAGGCCACGCTTTGATGATTCCGAATCACGATCGGAGCGGCGACTGACGTCACTGGGCACGGTCTCGCGCTCCTTCATTCAGGACGCCCTGACCCTCAAGTAGGATGCCCCGGCCTTCGACCAGGAGATTCGTCCGTTTCGGTTGGATGTTGCGAAAGACTTCCTGTCGGCCGTTCAGCCACCGAACAACGCATTCGATCGGTTCATCGGTGGCCATCGGGAGGAGAATCCGCCGGTCAAAGTGGGACAAATACCCGGCACCGCCGCGGACATGGCGGACCAGTTTTCGCCCCTGATATTGGACGGTCACGACAGCTCCCACGGCGAACGGCTCCGACTCGGTTCCGTTCAATTGAAGGCTGGTCCAATGCGGTGGACTGAGCCGGTTGCGGAGTAGCACCACGGGCGAGTTCTGATGCACGATGACCAGGTCGGGTGCCCCGTCGCCGTCGAGATCGCCGACCGCTCCGCCACGTGCGACGTGCGGAACGCTGAAATAAGTTCCCCCGCGACCGGTCACGTTTTCAAACCGCTGGCCGGTGTCATTGCGAAACAGGAAGGAAGGTTGCGCGTAGGGGCTTTGGCCGGTGTGGTACATCACGTGGCCGTTGAGCACGAACAGATCGAGCCAGCCGTCCGTGTCGAAATCCACCCAGCCCGTTCCAAATCCGACGTAGGGGCGGCAGACGTTTCGCAAACCCGCGGGGCTGGCGATGGAGAAATTGTCGTCGCCCAGATTCCGATAGAGGATGTTGTCTTCAAGCTGGTAGTTGGTGACGAAGATGTCGCCGCGACCGTCGCCATCGAAGTCGCCGACATCGACGCCCATGCTCCCCTGGGGAACGCCGAATTCGTCGCACGCGACGCCGGCCACCAGCGCAACCTCGCGAAACAGGCTTTTCGCGCCCGAACCGAGATAAAGATGATTGGCGGTGAAGTCGTTGGCAACGTACAGGTCGATGTGACCGTCTTCGTTGAAGTCGGTCGCGACGACACCCAGGCCTTTGCCGTCCGCACGAATCCCGGCCTGTTGCGAGACGTCCTCGAACGCCTTTCCACCACGATTCAGAAACAGACGGTCGGGGGCGGAAGGATACTGCCAGATGCCGCAGATATCTTTGATTTTCCGCAGTTCATCGCCACATTTACGGCCTTCTTTCAGGTCGAAGGTCACGTAGCCCGTGACGAACAGGTCAGGCCAACCATCGTTGTCGACGTCCGGCCAGGTGGACGCTGCATGCAGGCCCTCGACGTCGAGACCAAGCCGATCGGTGACGTCCTCGAAGCGCCCTTTTCCCGTGTTTCTCAGGAGACGGCTGCGAGGATAGCCGGTCACGAACAGGTCGGGATAACCGTCGCGATCAAAGTCGCCACAGCTACAGCCGATGGAATAGTCGCTGGCTGTGGCAAGACCCGCGGCAGCGGTCACGTCGACGAATTTCCATTCGCCGTCGTTGCGGTAGAGGACCGATGGCAGTCCTGCAACGGTGGTGGGAGAGCCGCCGATGGTTCCCCCCCCCGTGATGAACAGATCGAGATCGCCGTCGACGTCGTAGTCGATGAGCGCGACGCCACCTCCGACCGATTCCAGAATGGTGTATTTCTCCCCCTCGCGTCCGTTGCGATAGGAGAACTGAACACCCGATCGTGGAGTGACGTTCTCGAACCAATCATCATCCCGCGGGGCACGTGGCGTGGGAGCGACATCGCTATCGGGAGGATCAATTGAGAGGTGAGCGGGACGTTGCGGCTGATCGTCGATCGCAACCCGGTTTGTTTCTGTCGCGGCCTTCTGCCGGTCAGCCGGCTGAGAGCGGACGCCACAGGACGACATCAACAGCGCCATCCCAAAAACAAAAAACGCCGCCCACGGCACCTTGCGTGCCGAGGGGGCGTTGATAGTCGGAACAACTCCAAGATCGACGGTCGAATCGCAACGGGACATATGATCGTTCGACATCCGTCCCGTCCCGGTACGCACGCGGAAGGAGCGGGATCAATCCACCAACTCGAAGTCGGTCTTGTTCGCTCCCGCCTTGACGGTGGATTCGAGGCCGCTGGTCACGGCGGCACCGTACTTCGCTGGGAACGGCGGTGCTTCCACCTTGGCTGGCGCTGCAGTGCCAACTTTGCTGGGATCCATCGGGCCTGAGGCAGCCGCAGTCGGCGGAGGTGCGATCTGAACAACGTAGGCTACCGCCGGCAGTGTGGATTTTCCGTCGTAAGACAGCGTGTACTCGCCCTTATCGTTAATCGTGCCCGTTGCCGAATAGCTACCTACCTTAGACTGGAAAGAAACGACGGACTTCGCGGGAATGGGCGAGCCCTTGTACGTCACCTTCCCGGTAACGCTGCCGCGCTCGCCCTTGAACTTGTCACCTTCGCCGCCGCCGCCACAGCCAACGATACTCAGAAGCACAGCCGCAACCGAGATCCCACAGATCCTGCGACGCAGGGAAACCGAACCAAAACATGGACTCATAACACTACGATCCTCATGAAAAAGCGATGGGTACATTTCATTCACACGTCCAATTCACCGGCTGAGGTGAATCACTCACATTCCCAAATCAACGCCGGGCCATCAACTTGTTGAATCTGGAGTGACAATGGCACCCCAATTTGAAGAGTTGGCGATTGCCCTCCAGAACAAGGCCACTCAAGTCGGCGAGGGCCAAGCCAACGGTCACCCTGAAACGCCGGTTCAGCCAAATTGCCGAGGGCGTGCGAATCACCGAAAACAGCCGCGAGCCGTTGCCATTGGATAACGGCTCGCGGACTGGCAACTCGCCGATGTCCCCCCGACGTCAATCGCCGCCGGAGGACTAGAAATCACTCATGACCTGACCATCGTTGCTAACGCAGAGGTAGGTCAGAAGATTCATGTCGATGTTGTTCGAGATGAACCTGACTGTCCCATCGCCCATGGCGACATGGACGCCCCCCACATGCTGTGACGCCAACGGAGTGTTGACACGGTCCTGCTCACCAGACCGAACGCCGTTATTGTCCAAATTCAACGAATTGGGAGCATACCGAACCGTAGTCATCCAACCGGGTCCGGCACCGTTTGCGGCAGCATCGTTGTTCTTGCCCTGCCATCCACTGCCCATCGGCCAGCCCCACGTCGCACCGGGGCGGCGGTCGCCAGACGTTGTTCGGCCAGCATTCCAAGTCAAATCGCTCAGTTCACCGACCAGCGCGGTGTTCGAAGTGCCGTCAGTACAGTCGCGAATGTTCTTCCAGTCGTTGTGCGGCAGCATCCCACCGCCCCCATAGACGCCGCCATTGGCAAAACTACCATTGCGCGTCGCACCACTATTGTTCGTGTAGACCCCGTTTGGAGAATTCTCAGCCCCGGAGATCGCGACGTATTGGTTGTTCTGGACGGGCCGGTTCTGAAACTCACCACGATTGGCGGCAAACTGCGGCAACGAACTCGATGGACAGAGCGTCCACGGAATTCTGGCCGCTGTAATCGGAGTGAAATTCACATTGCTACCGATCCAGCCTTCTTGAGCGGAGAAATTCCACTGGTTGTAGAGATTGGCCTGGTCAGCATACGGCATGATCGCCACCACCCAGCAGTGTCCCCAGCCGTTATTCCACGTTGCCCCGGCGGGGAACATGAGAAACGTGTCGTGGTAGTTCGCCAGCGCCAAACCAACCTGCTTCAAATTGTTCTTGCACTGCGTTCGCCTCGCCGCCTCGCGGGCCTGCTGCACGGCAGGCAGCAGCAATGCAATCAGCACTGCGATGATCGCAATCACCACCAGCAACTCAATCAACGTAAACGCCGTCCGTCGCAAACGATTTCTCACCTGACGTACCATGGGACACCTCACAAAACAGGGTAAGGAACAAGAACCAACACAACGTTGTTCAGATTGCCAATTGGAGGATCATCTCACTTCGCGCGAAATCCTGATCAACTTCAGGAAGCCGTCGGTTCCCGCAAGAACCCGGCAGCCGGCTTTCGCGACCGCGCAACATCCGAAAGTTGGTCCAACTTTCAAGATGCCGATGAATAATCCACGTCAAGGCAATTGAGCGTTGAAGAGATGATACCGTCGACGCGGTGAAGTGCAACGGAAAAATTTCGCTGACCGACACGCCCCAAGAAATCTTCGACCTGCGCGCGGTCGCCTCCATCCGCAGTCGTGGTTCCGTGGCATTGGCCAAGGCGAATGATACACTGCCGCGAAGATCATCCACGTCCGTGACATTTCCTGATCTGCCACTGATGCCACTTCTGTCGTGATCGATTCCATGACCGAATCTTCCGTGACGCCGCCGCTGCTGGATTGCCGCAACATTGGTGTGCAGTTTGGGGGAGTTGTTGCGCTGCGGGACGTGGATTTCGACATCCGGCCCGGCGAGGTGCATGGGTTGGTTGGGTGCAACGGTGCCGGGAAGAGCACGTTGATGAAGGTGCTCGCCGGGGTTGTGCCCGAGTACACGGGTGAGATCCACATTGATGGCCGGCCGGTCCGATTGCACTCGCCGCGCGAGGCTCTGGCGCAGCGGATCGCGATGGTCTATCAGGAGCTGTCTGGGATCGGGGCGTTGTCGGTCGCGGAGAATCTGTGTCTCGGCCGGCAACCGACGACCGGGGGCCGCGTCGATTGGAACCGCATGAATCGGGAACAGGGCACGGCTTCACCGATCGCAGGTGAGCCCCTGCGAGATCCTCCTCGGGACGGTTCCAGTCCGCGGCCAGAGGCTTCTCGGACAGCAAGGCCGCTTCCCGCGAGGTCACTTCCGGCGGTTCCTGCAAGATGGTCACCAGCGCCCGACACGGCGCGCCAATGGAAACGGGTTCGAGCAGTCGCACGACTCCGTCCGAGTCGATGATGCCCTCCACGGTTTGAATCATGCTGGAATTCCCGATTGGATCGAATGGCCTCGCGCCCCGTCCCGAGCAAACATCGCGGACGAACCACGGTTGGGATTCCATCGAGCCTCATTCCTGTCCGCGACGGCTGGGGTGTCGACGCACTTTCGGTTCCGTGGCATGCGAGTGGGTCAGGGTCGCCTTGGTGACGATGAGACATCGGCGAGCCGCATGCCGTCTGGCTGCGGGTGCTTGATCGTCGGAGCAAACCCGCGGCCTGACGGCACACGGCTCGCCACAAACATCTGACGCATGCCCGCGCGAGATACAGTCGCCGACCGAAAGCAGCCTCTTCGAGCGACGAACCGCGGCCGATGTTTGTGGTCCAACAACACGGCTTGTCTCAAAGCCGACAAGCAGTGGCACATCCAACGTGCTTCAACGAGTCAAGCCGGGCCACTCCGCGCCAACAGCAGAACCGTCAAGCCGGCGCGACCGCCTTGCCAACAGCACGACACGGTCGAATGCGCTTGATCGCTTGGCCCGCCGCATCTTCCGCACACTGGATGTCGTAGTGACTCTGGAGATTCAACCAACTCTGCGCGTTGGTCCTGAAAAAACGCGCCAGCCGCAGCGCCGTATCCGCGGTGATGCCCCGCCGTTCCCGCAAGATCTCATTGATGCGCGCCGGGGTGACTTCCA
>JANMLE010000425.1:0-1746 GCA_031372385.1 Planctomycetota bacterium
GCGAGGTATTCGAGATTCACCTGATGCACGATCCCGGTCGCCGGCGGCACGACGCGGAAGTTGCTCAGTCCCTGTTGAGCCCAGCGGAGCAACTGATACCGCTCCAGATTGCGTTCGAACTCCAGGTCAACATTCTGCTGCAACGCCTCGCCGGTCCCGAAGAAATCGACCTGCACCGAGTGATCGATGACGAGGTCGCACTGCACGAGCGGGTTGATCTTCTTGGGATCTCCCCCCATGCGGATCATCGCATCCCGCAGGGCCGCCATGTCGACGACCGCGGGGACACCGGTGAAGTCCTGCAGCACGACGCGGCCGACCATGAACGGCACCTCGACCTGCTGCGGTTTGGCGGCATTCCAGTTCGCCACCTGCGTGACATGCTCTTCGGTGACGAGGAACCCATCGACGTTTCGCAGGCAGGCTTCGAGAAGCACCCGCATCGAGAACGGAAGGGTGTCGATCTGCCCGAATCCCTTCTCCGCCAGCTTGGGCAGCGAGAAGTACTTGAAGTCACCGCCACTGGTCTTGAGAACGCTTTCCGTTCCAAAGGGATTCGTCACCGCCATAGTCCTGTTTCTCCGCTCAAATTGCCGAACCGGGTCAACCGGGCAGGGATCGTAACAGGCGCGAAACGTCGGGAGAAGTCAGCGGCAAACGGGCCGTCGCGTCGGTCCCGGTAGGACAGTCGGCAGGAAATGGTCTACCCGTAGGACGGATTTCCAATCCGTCCGGCGTTGACGGACGGAATGGAAATCCGGCCCACGTCATTGCTACTTCATTTCCGGCGAACGGCCTTATCGCATTGATCGGGGTGGGAAGGACTCATTGAGTTGAGTCCCTCCCCCCCTCCACAATTGCCGGGTGCGAGGACGCGTAACCGTCGCTGGAATCGCCGTGGACGAAGCCACGGAGACAGGAATCAACACACAGACCGGGATCTCGCGAACATGCTCCTGCCTTGGCCACGCCGTCATCGTCTTCATCTTTCTGCCGCTCTCTTTCTGTCTGCCTCTTTGTCTGGCCAAGAACAAGAAGGAGGTAGACAGAAAGAGAGAGGCAGAAAGATGAAACCAAGGGCGGGGAGATGGAAGATTGGCATCAGTTACGTTTCTCAGGGACGGCACCGCTGCCAAGTGGTCTCCCTTGATTGGCAGAGCGGGCTGTGCCGCTGCTTATCAGATGACTCCGAAGCAGTGGCACGTCCACGCCGCCCTTGAAAACCTACTTCAGCATTTCGACCAGTTCCAAGATCGCCTTGCTGTCTTCGGCGGCTTTCACTTCCGAGTTTTTGGCGGCGATCTTGCCCTTTTTGTCGATGACGAACGTCCAGCGTTTGATGGTGGCGGTGCGGACGAAGGATTGGTCCTTGTCGTCGACTTTCACCTTGGCGGTGGCTTCTCCCAGCGTGTGGGGGACGCCGAACTTTTCGGCGACTTTGCCATCGACGTCGGCCAGCAGCGCGAAGTTCAGGTTGTGGTGCTTCTTGAACAACTCGTGCGTCTTCACCGAATCGCCGCTCACGCCGATGACTTCGACGTCCTTGCTCGACAGCTTGGCCATGTCGTCGCGGAAGCCGCAGGCTTGCTTGGTGCAGCCGCCGGTGAAGTCGGCCGGGTAGAAGTAGACGACAACGATTTTCTTGCCGACGTGATCGGCGGATTTCCAGTCGGCTCCGGTGTCGTCCTTGGCTTGGAAGACCGGCGCGGCGTCGCCGACCTTCAGGTCGACCGCATCGGCGGACCA
>JANMLE010000441.1:0-2343 GCA_031372385.1 Planctomycetota bacterium
CCCCTTTTGGGTGGCTCTTTTTTCTGGGGTTTGCGGGGGGTGGGTGGGGTTTTTTTTGGTTTTGGGGGGTAGCCCGGCCCCAGTTCCACGGCGTTGCTGCCCCCCCAAATTTCCAAAAACCCCCCCCCCCGACTCCGCGCTGCAGACCCGCTATTTCAGCAGGATCGTTTGCTTCCCGCTTTCGGCGACGGCCGCGGTCGTCAGCACAAGCACGCCTTCCCGCTCCGTGATCACCATCGTGCTGTTCGGGCGGCCCGGCGACTCGTACTTGCGGAGGATGTGGAGCAGCACCTCTTTCGCGGGTGTGTCGACGACGGTGTATTGCTGAGGCATGTTCTTCGTGAAGCCACCCGACTTCAGGGCGCCACCGTTGATTTCAAACGTGATGCCTGTTTGTTGGCCCACATTCGCGATCGCGTCTTGCAGTGGAGTCCGGTCGAACTTGACGCTGATCTTGCGGCCGAGCTTCTCGCCGACGGGGACTTCCGCCGCCTTCACGGGGGCCTTCGCCTTCTTCAGTGTCACGAGGTACTCGACGATGTCGGCCATCTCCTCCTGCGACAGGAGCTTGGCGAGGTCGGCGGGCATCAGCGAGATCGAGTTCTTCTGGCGTTCTTCGATGTCCTTGATCGCGAAAGTGCGGACGAGGGCGTCGTTCCCCTTCAGGCTCAGCTTCTCACCGTCCTCACTGACAACAAGTCCCGTTTGACTGGTGCCGTTGTTGAGGACGATCGTCCACGCCTCGTAGTTGTGGCTGATCCCCGCGCTGGGGAAGACGATCGATTCAAACAGCGCCTGCCGGCTGAGCTTCGCGCCGATCTCCGACAGGTTCGGGCCGACGTCCTTGCCCTCGCCGTTGACGACGTGGCAGGTGGCGCACTTGCCGGTTGTGGCGTACAGTTTCTGTCCGTTGCCGGCGTTCCCCTTGAGTTTGGCGAGTTCTTCCAGCGGCGGCAGCGGCTTCGCGTCCTTGCCGGCGGGTGCGGGGAAGAGTTTCGCGACGAGCGCCTTCTGCGCGTTGTCGAGCGGTGCGGCCTGCAGCGCGGCGGACAGCGCCGGGGCGAACGTGTCGTCGAACGCTTTCGACTCGGCGAGCTTCAGAACTTCGGACGCTCCAGCTTTGCTGCGCGCGGCCCCCTTGATCGCCTGCCGGCGAAGATCGGCCGGGGCCTTGTCGTTCTTCACGACGGGCAGCAACAGCGGCGACGCATTGGCATCGCCCGAGTTCGACAGCGCGGTGGCGGTGGCCAGTGCGACGCGGCCCTTGTCCTTGTCGGAGGCGAGCGCCGCCGAAAGGAGTTCGTTGGCCTTCTTGTCGAGCAGCAGCTTGACGGCGTCGATGCCGATCTGGTCGTCGGGCTTCGCCTGTGCGAGAGCCAGCAGTTCGGGGAACCGATCCGTCATGTTGAACTTCTCGACCAGCGCGAGGAATTGCGGCTGGCCTTTCAGCGAATCGAGGACGCGGTTCAGGGCCTCCTTGTGCTGTGCGTTCTTGGCGACATCAAACCCCTTCAGCCGCGCGATCGCTTCGGTGTTGATGAATTTCGTTTTCGCCGGATCGCCGACGTCCCCGAACGCCAATGACACCAGCGCCTCTTGCTTCTCCGGGCTCTCGGCTTGGAAGTCGAACGCGCGGAGGTAACGTGGTGCGTCGTCGGCGGTGACTTGAGCGGATGCCGTCAGCAGTGCGAGCGCGCGAGGACTGGTCGCGGCCCGGGCTCGCCAGACGAGATCCCGAAAACCAGGAAGCGCGAATGCGAGATCGCGATTGCCGCCGATAAGTTTCTGGAATGCATCGACGCACGCATCCCAATCGTTGCCAGCGCCGATGCCGAGAGCTTCGAGATACCAGCGGTCCTTGCCGTCGTGACGACTTGCGAGCTGAGCCCAATACTGCGCTTTCAACGGCGTTTTCGCATGCCGTAAAGCGATCGCAGTTTCGCGGAGCAACTCGGGGGCGACCGGGTCTGCCGTCATGATGCCCTTGGTTTGTGATCGAAGGATCGACTCTTCAAACGTAATCGTCTTCCCCTGCTCACCCTCAAACGACTCGATCGTCAGATTGCCCTTGCCGGCGTTGATCAATTCGCGACCAGCGCGGATCGCGGCGATTCGAACGTCGTTGTTGCGGTCGAACAGGGCGGTCGAAACATGCAATGTGCCCTTCTTGTCAATCTTGCTCAGGAGCCAAAGCGCACGCGCACGGAGTCGCGGATTCGGGTCATCTCGTTCTGGAACCCACGGCTTTCCGGCGGGATGTTTCGGCAGCGTCGCAACCGCGACCAGTGCCGCTTCCGCCTTCTCACCCATCGCGTGCAGCGCGGTCCAAGCGAGATACCTCGT
>JANMLE010000481.1:0-4531 GCA_031372385.1 Planctomycetota bacterium
CGATCCGCTTGCGCCGAAGACTACACGGTTCGCGAAACCGAGGACGAGATCCAGATCGCGACGCCGCAGTTGGAAGCGGCCATTCGCAAGCGGGGTTACGTGACCGGCGTCAAAGCGCAGTCGTTCGTCGACAAGAAAACCGGCGCGAAGGATCTGGGTTTCGGGCTCGACATCGCCGACTGGATCATGGAACCCGGCAGCGACGAAGCCTATCGCGACCAGCTTCCCAAGGAGATGGTCTATGCGTTCGGCAACGAGTACCACGGCAAGTCACCCAAGCGCAGCATCGAAGGACCGCAGATCTGCACCCAGGCCAAGGAACTGACGCCCGAGATCATTCGCGGCAAAGACTTCGTCGCCATCCGACAGACCTTCCAGTACCGCACCGCGGCCCCCGGCAAGAAGACCGGTTCCAAGTGGACTCAAGTCATCGTCTTTCCGGTCGGACAGCGCTACTTCGTCTCGACGCAGCGGATCGATGCGGTGAACGGCAGCGACGCGATGTTCCTGCGGATCGACATGCCCGGGCACATCAAGCACAAGAGCGGCGACAGCTTTGAAGAGGTGTACCTCAGTTACAAGGGCCGCATTCCCGCGAAGGAGTTTCTGACCAGCTTCGCCCCCGACGAACGCTTCAACTATCGCCGCGACCGCGACGCCGTGCCCGAGCGGATGATTCGCGCATACCACATCCGCAACCCGGAAACGGGCAAGTCGGGTCCGTGGCTGGCGGGGATGACACTCGATCCCGGCATCGTGTCCGAGGCGTGGTGCCACCAGCGCGGCTACGTCTGCATGATCGAAGAATTCGGCGAACGGCCGATCAAGGCGGGCGAGTCGTTCAGCGCGGCATTCATCGTCGGCTACTTCGATTCCCCCGAGGAAATGCACGCGGTCTACGACCGCCACAAAGGGTCCACCGGTGTGACCGTGACATCCGAAGGATGGAAGCTGGTCAAGTAATGCGCCACGGAATGCGCCGGGGGATTGAAACCTGAATCGCAGGCGAATGAACTCAATCGCGGACGTTCGCTTGTGCTTTTGGAAGTTGCGCCTTTTGGGATTTCAGCCCCAACGGGGCGATATTATGCCAGCCCAAGGCACCGCCCTGGGTTGGTGGATTACTGGAAACACCAAGCCCTGAAGGGGCGGTACTATTCACCTGAGTGGCATTGGGCCGCCCCTTCAGAGCTCCAATTTCTGTGACGGTCGCTACCCGGAGCGGCGCTCCCGATGGTCGCTTGCCCCGGGCTAACTTGGGGCTGCCCCGTTGGGGCGTAAATCCAAAACAGCGCAACTTCGAAACTTGCGATTCAGGCTTCATTTCCAGCGTCCCGCGATCACGCAGCACGTCGGCTGCGGCGACGATAATACGTTGTGGTCGCGGTTCCCGGATACGCCGATGTGCGACCGTCGACGGCCTCGACGACATACGAGTTGGACAGGATCCGGAAGAAGAACAGCAGCACGAAGGCACCGCCCGTTCCCGCGGCAAATCCGAGCGGACTGATGGGGGTGACTCGGAAGCTGGTGTCAAACAGCAGGAGGACACCGCAGCCGATCAGGCTGCCGGCAATTCCCATCAGCAGCGTGCCGATCGCCCCACCCGGGTCGCGTCCCGGCATGATCGCCTTGGCGGTCAAACCGACGAGTGTTCCGAAGCCGACCCACATCAGCAACTCGTGTGCGGCGTGGTCAAGAATTTGTGCCAGATTGGGATCAGCCATGACTCGCTCCCTCGTGTCGACCGGTGCCGGGCTTCGGCAGACTCGGCCGGTCCTGTTGGCGGAAACAGTTCCGTTTGTTTCACTAGCCTTGCGAATCGGACAACGACAGTCGGTTGGTCGAGGAATGTTGTCTCGCGTTGCATGCGACTACCAGTCGCCCCAGATTAACGCGACCCAATTGTTGGTCTGTTCGCGGCGAACCCGGCAAAGGTAGACTCCGCCGGGTGGGATTCCATTTCTTCGTTTAACCGCGTGGGCACAGATCAGAAGTTTCGTTGGGATGACGATGTCAGACACTGAGCCAACGGTTCCGGAACCACTTCGCTGCGCGACGCTGTGGCATCCGCTCCCCTGCGGACTGCTGTTGGCCGTGCTGGTCTCATTGGCGATCGATCTGCCGGTCGCCGCGTATGCGAAGCAGGGGAATCAGCCGCGGTGGTTGTCCGAGTTGCTTGAGAATGCGGAGACCTTCGGACACGGCATCGGCGCGACGATGATCGTGATCGCGGTCTTCGTGCTCGATCCCGCGCGAAGACGATTCTTCCCGCAACTGCTGGCCGGTTCGATCGGGGCCGGGTTGTCCGCCAACGTCATCAAGCTGATCGTCATCCGGTTTCGCCCCCGCGACATCGCCGTTCTGCCGGAAACGGTCTGGTCGACGTTTGGCGGCATGTGGTCTGCTTCCGAGGGGAACCATTCACACAGCTTCCCGTCAGCGCACACGTCAACAGCGGTCGGGCTGGCGGTCATGTTGAGTGAGTTCTATCCGCGCGGCCGCTGGTTCTTCACGACGATGGCGATCCTGGTCGGGATGCAGCGGATCCAGTGTTCCGCGCACTTCCCCAGCGATGTGTTTGCCGGAGCGATCGTCGGCTGGTGCGTGGCGACAGGCTTGTTGATCCTTGATGCGCGCCGCCTGGAGGAATCGACCGAGTCTCGCGCCATGTGAGGATCGCGCGCCGTGTTGTTCCGATCAGCATGTCGCGACACCGTCTCAACCGGTGAACTCATTTCCAACCTTGCGCGCCCGTTCCGGCTTGTCGACGTTGATGCCGAGCTTCATCCCGGCTTCGACGAGCAGATTCCAACCGGCCGCCAGTTGGACGAAGCCCGACAAATCGCCGGCATCGGGGATGGTGAGCGTCGGGAACATCGTTGGACGTGACGAGACGGCGATGATGGTGAGGCCGACTCCCTTCACCAGCACGTCGTGAAACTTCTGCTCGGATTCCGGATACGGGTCGATCCAGACCACGACGTCGTCCGCCTGCATGATCTCTTCGATGCCATGCACGGCGTAGGTTCCTTCGAGATAGTCGCTCCGCTTGCGGGTGATTTCGTTCGTCTTCAGCGTCAGTTCCTCGGCCACTCCGTCGTTGCAGCCGGCGAAATAGATCGTCCCCGCGCGGGCCAGCTTCGCGGTGATCTCGGGATCGATCGGCTGAGTCAACGCCATCCGCACCTGATCGGCGACTTGAGGCAGGCGCGCGGCAAGCGTCTCCTGACCGGCAATGGCTTCGACGAGAGCCCGGCAGAACAGCGCCTGTTCGACCACGCTCTTCGTCGCCGCGACGGCTCCTTCTTTGCCGCACGTCAGCACGTGGCCTCGATTGGCGAGTCTCTCCAGCGCCGAGTCGGCCGCCGCCGTGAGGCTGTATCGCTTCGAATGCCCCGCCGCCTTGAGGCTCGTGAACAGCCGAATCACCTCGGCCGTGCGGCCCGAATTCGACATGCCGAGCACCGCCCAATCGGCCAGCGCGTAATCCTGCGACTGCCGTCCGGCCTCGGTGTGCAGAGTCGTCGTCCAACCCTGCTGCCTCGAATGCCGGATCGCACTCTTCGCGGGGAAGAGTCGACTCGACCCCTCGCCGGTGAAGAGCAGCTTGCCGACGGAGGCGATCTCGGCAGCAGTCGCCGTCACTACGCTCGGATCAAACGACTGAATGGCATCCGCCGCCGCGAGCATGTCGCGGACGAGGTTGAAATGGGAATAGGGTGCGATGTCAGGTCGCATTCAAGCTTTCCTTGGTCTGATTTGTTGATCGTCACGGAACGAAATCGGGGGAGTTACAGATATTCAAAGTACCGGTAGAACCAGTCGCGAATTCCAATCGCAAGTCCAGCGGGCTTCGTGTACCTCAGGTCAAGTTCGTTGGGAGGGATGTAGACATAGCCATGTTTATCGAAGAGACGGACGATTGTTGCGAGCAAATCCGCCGGAACCTGTTCACTGTCATTCACGCCAAAGACCGTCGCCATCCGTCCAAAATTGCTGAATCGAACGTGCGTGTGATCGTCCTCGGAATGAACGATGGTAATTTGGCTGTGAAAACTGGCGTCTTGAATCATTACCCCGGTTTCCACCTCCGGCCGAAGGCAAAGGACGGACTCTAGGTCTTTCGCAAACCGATGGAATGCAGCCTCTTCGCTGTTGAAATCGAAGTCGGGCGGAAACTCCCAATAGACTTGATCGTCGTTCGCATTCAGGATTTCTTGATAGTCCATGTGACGATCACGCCTTCGCCTTCTTACCCGCGAGGCTCGCATACTTCGGCAGTTCACCCACCAGCGGGGCGGCGTAGTCGAGGAACGCCTTCGTCACGCCGAAGCCGTCTTTCGTGATGAAGTTGTCGGGCATCGGGCGTTCGTGGTTGGCGACTTCACTGAGCGAGATCGTGCCGAAGTCGATCGCGTACGGTTCGCTTGGCTTGTTGGTGCGCTGCATTGTCACCATGACTCCTCCTTCTCCACGCAGGGCCAGCTTCACCGCTTGTTTGCCGCACGCGAACGCCTCGTCGAAGTCG
>JANMLE010000514.1:0-3256 GCA_031372385.1 Planctomycetota bacterium
GGCAAGAGCAACGAACGGATGCTCGAAATCGTCACGGAAGCCGAGGGTAACAAGGCCGGTGCCGGATTGAAGGTCGGGGACGAAGTGGTGATGAACCCGCGATCCCACTTTAAGAAGGAAATCGACGCCCTCGAATCCGAAGTCGCCAAGGAACAAGCGGCATTGAGGGCCAGGGTCGCCGAAGCCTCGCCAACGCAGTCGGCCGCACCCGCGGTCAAGCCGGATCGTCCGGCGACCGGACCAGGAACGAACGGCCCCGGAGCGGGCGGTTCCGGGCCGGGAACACCGGGCGCGGGCGGATCTCCCGCAGGCGCAAGCCGTCCTGATCCGGCCGTGCGCTTCAAGGAACTCGACAAGGACGGCAACGGGAAGCTGAGCAAGGAAGAAGTGGCGGACGACCGGATGGCGGCCCGGTTCGACTCCACGGATTCCAACGGTGACGGCAACGTCACACTCGATGAAATGAAGGCCGCGGCGGCCAGATTCCGCGCCGGCGGTGGAGCTGGCAGTGGTGGCGAACCGCGTCCCCTGGACGCGCCCAAGTGAGACGTTTAGCCCCAACGCCATCGGCGTGGAAGCGATCAACGCTGTGCCCACATTCGCACCCACGCCGATGGCGTTGGGGCTAAACGTAAAACCGCACATTCATGACCGCGTGAGGTATGACTCCGCCAGACAACCTCCCCCGGAAGCGAGCCAATCCGCGGGACCGAACCAGAATCTCCCTTCACGAGGCGAATGCCCGGTGTACGCAGCACGACTGATCGACCTCACCAAGTTCTACTACCTTGGGGACAACGTGGTTCGCGCGTTGCGGGGCGTGTCGGCCGATTTCCCGCAGGGTGACTACGTCGCCATCATGGGCTCGTCCGGCAGTGGCAAGAGCACGCTTCTCAACCTGCTGGGAGCCCTCGACCGCCCCACCAGCGGGCAATACCTGTTGTCCGGCTACGATGTGGGAAAACTGGGTGACGACGATCTGTCCGAGATCCGCAATCGGCTGATCGGCTTCATCTTTCAGTCGTACAACCTGATCCCGCAATACACGGTCTTGGAGAACATCCAGGTGCCGCTGCATTACCGCAGCGACCGCCGGTCGATCGGTTCGGTCGAAATGAACCGCTGCCTCGATCTGGCCGACCGAGTGGGTCTCGGCGACCGTCTGGATCATCGCCCGTTTCAACTCTCGGGCGGACAACAGCAGCGCGTGGCGATCGCCCGGGCGCTGGTCAACGATCCGGAAATCATCCTGGCCGACGAACCGACCGGCAACCTGGACTCCGTCACGGAAAAGGACATCATGGACGTGCTGACCGCGCTGAACCGCGAGGGACGCACGATCATTCTCGTGACGCACGAAACCAGCGTCGCGCGACGCGCCCGCCATCAGATCGTGATGAAAGACGGATTGATCCACAGCGAGGGAATGCTCGTCACTGAAGGAGAGAAGTAGTGCTTCGCCAATCTTACGTTTTGGGGTTGGAACGACGGGCGACTACTGTAGTCCCGTCGCTCCGCCGACGGGACGTCCGGTCGGCGGAGCGACCGGACTACAGTAACGTCACCCCAAATCTGAAGGCTGACGAAACACGTCGATGCCTTCAACCAGCAACTCCTGCCATGCTTGTTCCGCCCACCCGTTGCCCCCGATTGAACGATTGACGCCCGCACCTCTGACCTGATTCCCACCATGCCGTTTGCCAACACTCTCCGCACTGTTCGACTGGCCCTGAAAAGCCTGATGCTGCACAAGCTGCGCTCGGGCCTGACGATGCTGGGGATCGTGTTCGGGGTCTTCTCGGTTATCGCGATGCTGGCCATCGGGGAAGG
Organism: Planctomycetota bacterium; assembly: GCA_031372385.1. Classification (GTDB taxonomy): domain Bacteria; phylum Planctomycetota; class Planctomycetia; order Planctomycetales; family Planctomycetaceae; genus Schlesneria. The sequence continues at coordinate 1,831 of JANMLE010000514.1, forward strand.
GGCGAGTGCCCAGGCGCAGAAGCAGGTGCTGGCGCTCGGCGCGACGAACATCATCGTGATCACGGTGAAGCCGCCCGCCGATTCCCAGCAAAGTCAGAACAGGGGTGGCAGCCGCGGTTTTACAGTTCCCGCGTACGGACTGCTTCGATCCGACTACGACCTGCTGACCTCGACATTGCCCACGATTTCCGGGGCCGTGCGGATGCGGGAGATTCTCAGCGAGGCCCAGTACCTGCAACGAACCATCAACGCCCGGCTCGTCGGTTCCACCACCGAATACTCCGACATGAACCACTTGCAGTTGCTGCGCGGACGTTTCTTGTCTGACAAGGACGAAGCCGACATGGCCAACGTCGCCGTCCTCGGGGCGGAAACGGCCTCGACGCTGTTCCCGCTCGAAGATCCGATCGGCCGGACCGTGCAGGTGCGGACGCACCGCTACATGATCATTGGCGTCATGCGGTCGCGCACGGCGTCGGCGGCCGTCGGTGGCAGCCTGTCCGGCCAGGACTTCAACAAGGACATCTACATCCCGCTGAGCACCTTCCGGGTCCGCGTCGGTGACATCGTCTTCACGCGCCTCAGCGGCACCTTCCTGGCCGAACAGGTGGAACTCAGCCAGATCACCCTGAAGGTCCGGGAAATGGAGGACGTCGTGCCGACCTCCGAAGTCGTCCGGGAATCGCTGCGGAAGTCGCACGGATCCAAACCCGACTTCGACGTGATCGTGCCGCTGGAACTGCTGCGGCAGGCGGATCAGATCCGGCACATCTTCAACATCGTGCTCGGCTCGATCGCCGCGATCAGCCTGCTGGTGGGGGGCATCGGGATCATGAACATCATGCTCGCCACCGTCACCGAACGGACGCGCGAGATCGGCATCCGGCGGGCGTTGGGGGCGCGTCAGAGCGACATCATCTCGCAGTTCCTCACCGAGACCATCGTGCTGGCGGGGTCGGGAGGATTGATCGGCATCCTGCTCGGACTCTCCACGCCGCTCGCGTTTGAGGGATTGAAGGGGATCGTCAACAACTTCGTCCTGGATCAATCGACCGGAACCTCGCAGATGAGCAAGATGTTCACGGAAATGGAGCCGCGCATCGCGTGGTGGAGCCTGCCGGTCGCCTTCGGAATCTCGGTCGGCATCGGCGTCATCTTCGGCCTCTACCCCGCCCGCTCCGCCGCGCGCATGGACCCGATCGAAGCGCTGCGCCACGAATGATCCGCGCGGCCGAAGGTGAGTCGTTTAACCGCAATACCGTTCAATGAGTCGCAAACGATTTGTGTGTGGTCCGTTACTGTGTGGCACGCCCGGAGTCTTCGAAGGGCGTGGAGTGAGGGAACCACGCCAAATCCACGCGCTTCGAAGACACAGGGCGTGCCACTCCCACTCGCGGCCTCCACGCAATCGATTCGCCGTTCGAGT
>JANMLE010000549.1:0-1364 GCA_031372385.1 Planctomycetota bacterium
GTTCCAGGTCCGCAACATGAAGCTGCCCGGCAACCTGTCGCTGAACCGGCTCGAACGCCGACAGCAGTTGCTCGGCCAGGTCGACACGATCCGCCGCGACATCGACACCAAGGGGGACATCGCCGGCCTCGACAAGTTCTATCACGACGCCTTCGAGATGGTCACCAATGAAAAGGCGTTGAAGGCGTTCGACATCCACAAGGAAGACCCGCGGCTGCGCGAGAAGTACGGCCGCAACGACTTGGGCCAGAGCTGCCTGCTGGCGCGCCGGTTGGTCGAGTCCGGTGTGACCTACGTCACGGTTCAGGCCGGTGGCGGCTGGGACACGCACAGCAACAACTTCGCCGAGTTGAAGAACAAACTGCTCCCCAACTTCGACCGCGCGGTCGCCGCGCTGGTCGACGACCTGTTCGTCCGCGGCCTGCAGGACGATGTCCTCGTGATGGCGATGGGTGAATTCGGCCGCACGCCGCGCATCAATCCGACCGCGGGCCGCGATCACTGGCCCGGCGCGATGAGCGTCCTGTTCGCCGGCGGCGGTCTGCAAATGGGACAGGCGATCGGCACGACCGACTCCAAGGCCGAATACCCGACGAGCAAGCCGTACACTCCGGGCTGCGTGCTGTCGACGATGTACCACACGCTGGGCATCGATCACCACCACGTCTTCTATGACCAGGGCCGGCGTCCACTGCCCGTGCTGAACGAGGGCCAGCCGATCACCGAACTGGTTGGCTGAGCGGTCTCCGCCCCCAATGCTCACCATCGAACGGCGAGACTATGTTTCGTCGGAGCGGTGGTGCTTCGCAGTTGCAGCTCCGACTCAGGCATGCGTTGGTTCAGCACCCGTCAGCGTCTGCCTCGTGCCGGCATTCACGGCGCGACCTCCGTTCTTTATCGGTCCACTCCGCCGGGGCAACCGTCCTTCGGCGGATGTTTCCCGTTGGGCTGTTCCCAGATCCGCCGGCAGGCTTCACAATCTTGGCGTTCACCGGTTGCGGGACGTGATGGCCGACGCCACACTGACGCGACGTCTGACGCCACCTGATTCGCAACTCGGAATGCGGCTGTTCTGCCGCCGGGTTGGCCGGGGACGTTCCCGTCGATCAATCCAACCTGTCACACATCTGGTTCACAATGGCCGGCTTGGCTGCCACTGATATCCCGTTGTCTCCCCGCACGAATGGGTTGAGCGAGCGACTGACGGCAGAGATGCCTCACGGCGATCCGGCTCATCCGAATTATGTGAGCGAAGTTGTCGCGGTCGTCTTGCGGGCGGCGGGTGAAGCGCGGGCCAGTGACATCCATTTCACTCCCGGTGAATCCGAACTGGCGGTGCAGTGGCGCATTGACGGCGTGTTGCA
>JANMLE010000558.1:0-2072 GCA_031372385.1 Planctomycetota bacterium
GTGTCTGTTCCTGCTGGGTTGGATGCTGTCGGGCTGGAGTGCCGGAACCGAACGCCGCAGGATTATCGAAGGGACGGTCGCCCACTTTGGAATCTGGCAGGGATTGCGGCCCGGCTTGGAGGATGGTCTGGCGAAAGCGAACTCCGAGTTGAAGCGTGCGGCGAACCAGATGAAGACGCTGTCGGACGATCATCTCAAGCGTTCCGCCGACGTCGTGTCCGGCGAGAAGGACGAAGCCCGTCGCGCAGAATTGCAGAAGGTCGGCGACAAGCTGAACGATGACTGGCGCAAGACCCGCAATGCCATCACCGAGACGATCCTGCTGCTGGATCACATGAAACAGTTGTACGGTTTCACCCCCGAGGAGCGCGAGGCCGTTCTGCGGTATCTCACGCAAAAACAGATCGACTTGCAGGCGGCCGAACCCACCGCCAAGGAAAGGCCACGGGCAAAGTCCGACGAAGCGCCCCCAGCGTCCAACGGTCGTCCGCCCGCCGGCGCGAACGTCCCGAAGAACCCGCCCAAAGCGGATGCGACTCCGGCAAACCCGTAACTCACCAGGGAGGATTTCTCCCCGATGTCCCCCTATCGCTAACAACCCAGTTCGTTGCACCGCGCGAAGATTGTGAACAGAAGGAAACAAAGGAACAAAGGGCCGACGGGGACATCGCCGTTGGGGGCAGAACAAGATTGGTCCGGTGCCTGACCCCCAGCCCGGATTATTCACCACGGAAAACACGGAAGAAAACGGAAGGGAAGAAGAGAAGAAAGTTGCGTGAAAGAAACTCATCCTGTTCAACAAACGGCGTGCAAGACAGCCACTTGTTGTGACTCTTCCAATTCCGTGTCTTTCCGTGTTTTCCGTGGTTCCTCATGAATCATCGGGGCTAGCTGAAGAATTGTTGTTCGGTACCCTCGCCGTTGGTTGTCATCACCGAGTCCTTGCGATCAATAGCGCTTTCTTCGTTCCCTTCGTTTCCTTCTGTTCAATGTGATTGCGGCCGGTGGCCGCCCTGTGTCCTCCGTACTCGAATGCCCTTGCGGGAGCCTGATCGTGGCCGATCCCATCCGAATCAATTCGAAAGACCTGTTCTCACCGGAAGTGGATTCGTACCTGGAAACGCAGGAGTATCTGCGCCGCGATGTGGGCGAACTGGAACCGCAGTCGTGGTTCGGAAAGATCGTGTTTTCAAGCTGGTTCTATCTGGCGGTCTGCAGCGCGGTCGGTGCGTTTGTCGGCTGGCTGGTGATGGAACCGTTCCTGGATGACAACGACCGTGATGACCAATTCCTCGTGGCGGGACTGCTGACCTTTCCCGTCGTCGCGGCCTGCGTGGGGCTATTTCTGGGGGCGGCCGAAGGGATCATGTGCCGTAATCCGATGCGGGCGCTGATCTCGGGAACCGTCGGTCTGGCCGTGGGATTCGGGGGTGCCTTGGTCGCCTTGATTCCGACCGGCATCGTCTTCAGCTTCATGCAGGGACTGGCCATGAGCCTGCAGCGTGACGACCAACCCGGCCCGATGCCCACGGGGATCGCACTGCTGGTCTTCATGATGGGCCGCGCCGCGGCGTGGGCGATCATCAGTATTCCCACGGGGCTGGGCCAGGGGATCGCGCTGCGCGAGAAGAAGGTCGTGATCAACGGCCTGGTCGGCGGCGTTCTCGGGGGGATGCTCGGAGGCATGCTGTTCGATCCGATCAGCTTCGTGCTGACTTCAGCGGACGGACAGGCAACCTACAGCCGCGCGGTCGGCTTCGTGTGCATCGGGCTGTCGGTGGGATTGTTCGTCGGACTCGTCGAGGGCTGGACCAAGACCGCCTGGCTGATCATGCGCAAGGGTCCGCTGGCCGGCAAACAGTTCATCCTGTTCAAGGACACGACGATCCTGGGGAGCTCGCCCAAGGCCGAGATCTACCTCTTCAAGGACGACGCCATCGAACCCCGGCACGCGGTGATCTACAACCGCGGCGGACGGTTTGAGATTGAGGACAAGGAGACGCCCGACGGAACGTACGTCAACGGGATTCCGGTCAAGCGGCAGATGCTGCAACACGGCGATCAGATTGTGA
>JANMLE010000583.1:0-5175 GCA_031372385.1 Planctomycetota bacterium
ACCGGACAGCAAACGCGAGCGCTGGCCGAGGTGCCAGACGCCGTCACGTCGCTGGCGATCAGCCGCAACGATGCGATCACCGCAGCCGGCGTGGCGAGCGGCGCGATCAAGTTCTGGAACACGGCGGACGGATCGCCGTTCGCAGCCGTGCCGAAAGCCGAATTGCAACCGTCGCAACTCTTCGGCCACGACGGGGCCGTGCTCGATTTGGCGTTCGACGCGCAAAGTCAAAACGTGTTGTCGGCCGGGGCCGATGGAACGATTCGCTGGTGGCGGTTGCCGACGGCTCCCGTGGTGATTCGCGATGCGGCGGGACCGGCGGGCAAATTCCTCGTGAGCGCCGATGGAAAACTCGCGGCGGTATCTGGTGCGGTTCAGGACAAGCCGGCAATTTGCGTTCGTGAATTGCCGACTGGAAAGATCGTACAGACGCTGCTCGGCCACGAAGCCGCGATTACCGCGCTGGCCTTTCATCGCGACGGCACGAAGCTCGTGTCGGGCAGCGCCGACAAGACGGCTCGCATGTGGAATCTCGCCGACAGCAAGTTCCCCGAAGCGAATAAGGTCACGCACACGTCAGCCGTCACGGCGGTCGCACTGAGTGCCGACGCGACGCAGTTGTTTGCGGCAGCGGCCGATAACGCCGTGCATTGCTGGTCGCTCGCCGATGGCAGCGAGGTTCGTTCGCTGACCGGTCACACGGGGGCGATTTCGGCGCAGGCCGTGGCCGGTCCAACCTTGTTTTCCGCCTCGGCGGACGGCACGGTGCGGTTGTGGACCGCGCAATCGGGAGCGGCCATTCGCTCGATCAATCACGGCGGCGCTGTGACCGGTTTGGCGATCACCAGTAACGGGCAAACGATCGCCTCCGGCGGTGCGGACAAGCTGGTGAAAATTTGGAACGCGGCGGACGGAGCGGCCGTGGTGTCGCTGACGGGCCACGTTGCTGCGATCACCGATTTGGCGTTCAACGCCGACGGGTCGCGGCTGGTCAGCGTCGCCAGCGACGGCGTTTTCCTATGGGACGTCGCGGGCAAGCGGCGGTGGGAATCGTTCGCTTGGGCTCCGGCCGAATCGCGCGGAGTCGGCTTCGTGGGCGAGACGATGGCGGTCGGCATCGCCGATGGTTCGCTGCGGATCGTGACGTCGCATCTGACGCGATTGATCGTCGCGCATGCCGGGGCGGTACACGCCGCGGTTCTTTCGCCGGACGGAACCAAAGTGCTCAGCGGCGACGCGGACAAACTGGTTCGGCTGTGGAGCGTCGCCGATGGAAAGCTGTTGCGAACCTACGCGGGAAGCGAAGGAGCGGTTCACGCCGTCGCGATCAGCAAAGACGCCACGCGCATCGTGGCGGGAGGAGCGGACAAGTCGGTGCGAGTCTGGCCCGTGACGCCACAAGTTGCCGCTGAGAATGTCGCTCCCCAGGCGACGTTTCCCTTGGCGGTTCCGGTGCAGAGCGTGAGCTTGAGCGTCGACTATGTGAAGCTGGCCGTCAGCGGCGACGACGGCATCGTGCGAGTGCTGGACCTGGTCAACGGCCGGGAACTGCAGCGATTTGCCGAGCACGACCAGCCCGCGTTAGCCGTGGCGTTCGGCCCGGATAACCGGACGCTTGTCAGCGGCGGGATGGACAAATCGGCTCGCGTGCTGACGATGTCGCTCGCCCGTTCGTTGTTCGCCAGCGGGTCGCCGATCAACGATCTGACGCTGGCCGGCGCGGGGGCTCAGGCGATCACGGCCGCCAAAGACGGGATCAAACAGTGGAACCTGGCCGACGGCAATCTGCTCCGCACATTCACCGGCACGCCGCCCTCCGCAGAGGTGTTCGTGTCCGTGGCCGCGCGTCCCGACAACGTGCAACTCGTCGCCGCGGACGCCGAGCAGAATCTGACGCTGTGGAATCTGGCGGACGGTCAGATGACGGCGAGCGTCAAGGTTCCCGCGGTCGTGCAGCAAGTGCGTTACAGTCCCGACAGTCAAAAGATCGTCGCCGACTGTGCTGACCAGCGGCTGCGGTTCTTCAATCCGCTGAACGGTGCGCCGACGTACGAGCTGTCATCCGACAAGCCGCTTTCGACCGTGGCCTTCACAACCGATAGTCGCACCGTGCTGACGGGCGGCGAGCCGTTGCGGCAATGGTTGTTCGCTTCACCGACAGCGATCCGCACGGTGGCCGGCCACGCGGGGCCTGTGAACGGAGTGGCCTTCAGCCCCGACGGTCGCTGGATCGCCTCCGCCAGCGCCGACCAGAGCGTCCGTCTGTGGGACACGGCGACGGGCACACAGACGAAGCTGTTTGCGGTACATGTCGGCGCGGCGTATGCGGTGGCCTTCAGCCCGGATGGTTCGCTGCTCGTCTCGTGCGGCGCGGAGTCGGGCCTGCGGCTGTGGGACACGCTGGGCGGCCGGCAACTGAAACAGATTTCCGTGGGCGAGGGTGGCTTGTATTCCGTCGCCTTTTTCCCCGATGGCAAGCGCGTGGCGGCGGCGGGACTGGATCGCAAGACTTACTTCGTGGACGTGTTGACCGGCTACGACAATCGTGCGGTCGACAACGGCGGCGTGCCCACGCGACCGTCGCTCGGTTCGATCCTGTCCCGCACCCGCGGCTCGAACAACTTGAACACGGGCATGCCGACCTACGTGAGGTTGAACGGCATCCTGGCCGACGGACCGTCGTTTCTGGGTGCCGCGATCAGCCCGTTCGATCCCAACGGACAAGCCCGCGACAACATGTCACTGGTCGTTGAGAACGGCCGGTTGGACGATCGGCGGGCGCTGCTAAAGGTCGTCGACCAGGCGAATCGCGCCGCTGACCGCAGCAAGCGGATGGACGGGCTCGACGCCTTCGAACAGCAGGCATTCAATCTGGTGCTCAGCCGGTCGCGGCAGTCGTTCGATCTGAAGTACGCCCCCCCCGTTGTCGACCGCTATGGACCGGGTCTGGGTCAGCAGTTGCTGATGGCCCGTCGTCTGTGCGAGGCGGGTTGTGGTTTCGTGACGCTCGACTACGGCGGCTGGGACATGCACGGCCAGATCAAGCAGGGGATGGAGCAGCGTGCGCCGCAACTCGACCACGCCGTCGCGGCGTTTTGTCGAAGACATCGAGCAACGCGGGCTGAATCAAAACATCCTGCTGGTGATCAGCGGCGAGTTCGGGCACACGCCGAAGGTCAATCCCGGTGCGGGGCGCGACCACTGGGCACCGCTCAGCACGCTGGCGTTGGCGGGCGGCGGGCTGAAGATGGGCCAGGTCATCGGTGAATCGGCGGCGAAGGTCGACGTGCCAAAGACGGCTCCGATCGGTCCGCAGGATCTGATGGCCACGGTCTTCGACGTGCTCGGTATCGACCGTCGCGTGCAATTCACGAACCAAGCCGGCCGGCCGACGTACATGATCGAAGAAGGCAAGCCGATCGAAGCGCTGATCTAACTTGCCTCGACAGGTTGCGTTCATGACCTCCTGCTTTGGAGTGCGGCGACCAATCGCCGCACTCCAAATCTTGTTTGCCCCGCGCGAGAAACTCCCGCCAAACGAAAGCGAACGATGAATCCCGTTTTCCGCGGGTTGCTGGTTGTCGCGTTCGGCAACAAGTGGACGATGGTCCTGCGGAACCGCCGCGTGCCGAACAGCCTGCCGGTCTCGTTCCGGTTCCACGATTGGGTGCGGCGATCGTTGCAGGAAAACGTCCCGTACGACCAGATCGTGCGCAGCGTCCTGGCGGCCAGCGGCGACGTCGAGGTGAACCCGGTCGCGTCTTGGTACACGCAGGTCAACACGTCCACGGCCCAGATGGAAGACACGGCCCAGTTGTTCCTCGGCTTGCGAATTCAATGTGCCCGCTGTCATCACCACCCGTTCGAACGTTGGAGCCAGAACGACTACTACGGCTTCGAGGCGGTCTTCTCGCAGGTCGGGCTGAAGCCGAACCGCAAAGCTGTGCAAAACGCGGTCGTGTTTCACCGCGGCGGTGCGGCGACGGCTCGCAATCCGCGGACGCTGAAGGATCTCAAACCGACGGGGTTGGGCGCCGAACCGCTCGACCTGCCGCCGTACGAAGATCCGCGCCACTCGCTGGTCGATTGGATGGTCGCCCCGAACAATCCGTTCTTCGCCCGGGCGTTGGTGAATCGCTATTGGAAACATTTCTTCGGCCGCGGCATCGTCGATCCGGAAGACGACATGCGCGTGACCAATCCGCCGTCGAATCCCGAACTGCTCGACGCACTGGCCAAGAGCTTCGTCGACACGAAATTCGACCTGAAGAACCTGGTGCGGACGATCTGCCGGTCGCAGGCGTATCAGCTCAGCAGCGAGCCGACCGAGTTCAACGCGGGCGACAAGCGGAATTTCTCCAGCTTCTCTCCGCGGCGGATGAACGCCGAGCCGCTCTACGACGCGATCAATCAGGTTGCCGGCACGAACGTAAATTTCGCCGGCATGCCGGTCGGCACGCGAGCGATGCAGTTGCCCGACAGCGGCTTCAACGATTACTTCCTGCAAGTGTTTGGGAAGCCCCAGGCGGAAAGCGCCTGCGAGTGCGAACGGAGCAGCGAGGCGAACCTGGCCCAGTCGCTGCACCTGCTCAATTCGACCGACATCCAGGGAAAACTGTCGGCCGGCGCGGGCCGTTGCGAACGTCTGGCCGCCGACACGACGCGGTCGCACGCGGAGCGCATCACCGAACTGTATTTGTGGGCCTTCGCCCGTCCGCCGCGCGAGAACGAATTGCCACCCCTGTTGGAGTATGTCCAACGCCGGACCAACCAGAAGCAAGCCCACTTCTACTGTGATGGTTCAAGTCAACCGGCTGTGGTCTCGTCAGCAACCCTGTTGGTATTGTCAGCGGCACTCGGGCCTGTGCTTTTCAGCGGGGACGCGATAGGGTCTCACGCACTTCGCCGTTCTGTTGTGGAGCACGCTGCGCCGGTCTATCGCAGTATCACTGAAGCCGCGATGATCGAAACGCCGCCGTCAACAATTCATTGCTGCACTCGTCACCCCACTCTCCTTGGAACACTGATCATGGTCCTGTACAATTGGCTCGGTCGGTTGGCGTCTGGCTTGTTCAAGCTGGCGAAACGGGGGGGGCTGGAGTGAGACGCGGCTCGCGGCCGCGCCGTCGCGTGAGAAACGACTCGCACATCGCGGCGGTGGAACGACTGGAACAC
>JANMLE010000589.1:0-1587 GCA_031372385.1 Planctomycetota bacterium
AAACAGTGTGTTTGGGTGGCTGTCCTAATTGCCGCTGTCGCGTGGGGGTCGGTATAATTTTTCTTGCCGCAATGTCCCTTTTTGTGGCTTTTCGAGCGACGTCGTGCGCCATTAAAAAGACTCCCGCCCCCTTCAATGATAGCCTGTGAGTCACCTCCACAGACTTGCGCGTCACGAAACTTGTCTCAACGTATTCTCAGCGTATTCCTTTCGTGTTTTTCGTGTATTTCGTGGTTCATACTCCGGCCTACGTCTTGACCGCCGCCCCGATCCTGCGGCGGGCGAGGTCGATCGCGTTCGGGGCCACGAGCGCGATCAGGACGAACACGGCCGTAACCAGTTTGAGATCGTTGGGATTCAAGCCCCAGCGCAGCGCGATCGCCACGAGCAACCGGAACAAGACCGACCCCATGATCGCCCCGATCAGCAGCATTCCGATTTGGCGCGAGCCGACCAGCGATTCGCCGATGATGACACTGGCCAGACCCCAGACGACCATGCCGAGTCCCATCTGCACGTCGGCGTAGCCCTGGTATTGAACGAGCAGCGCACCCGACAACGCCACCAGTCCGTTCGACAGCGCCAGGCCGAACGTCAGCATCCAGCCGACTTCGACACCGAGCGCGCGGATCATTTGCTCGTTGTCGCCGGTCGCCCGCATTGCCAGACCGAGGTTTGTCTTGAGGAACGCGAACATGGCGCAGACTGCCACCGCGATGATCACCGCCACCAACCCCATCACGCAAATGTCTTGAACGGGAATCTCCCAGCGACCGAGGCTCCATCGCGAATCCTCGCTCACCAGCTTCTGGGCCATCGTGACGAGCGTCTGTTCCTTGATCAGCGGCAGATTGCTGCGGCCCATCACGCGCAGGTTCACCGAGTAGAGCGCCGTCATCACCAGGATGCCGGCCAGCAAACCGTTGATTTGAAAGCGGGTCGCCAACACTCCCGGGACCGTCCCGGCACAGGCTCCCGCCAGAAACGCGATGAATGTCGCCAGCCACGGGTTCCACCCCGCGACCAGCAGCGTGGCGGCCACCGCGCCGCCGAGCGTGATCGAGCCTTCAACCGTCAGATCGCGAAAGGCCAGGATGCGGAAACTGATCAGCACCCCCAGCGCCAGCAGCGACAGGATCAGTCCCATGGAGAACGAGCCAATCAACTGCGTCATTTCAGGGTTCCTCCCGTCACGTGGTTGATCGGCGACATCCAGCACGCCCCGCGCAGGAACTCGCTTTCGCCGCCACCGGTGATTTCGCGGTCGTCGTGGAGCAGGTGGATGACCGCCCGCAGGTCTTCGGAATCGAACAGCGTGCCGACGATGTCGCCCAGTTCCAGCTTGCGCTTCTTGAACGGCCGGTACGAAAAGACCGCCGCGTGGAAGTGTCCGAAGATTTCAGACTGTGGTCCCAGTGGCCGCAGCAGCGGCGCGAGATGCCCGGCCGCCCCGCGCGACGGATCTCCGCGCGAGGCGACGCCGACGATCAGAGCCAGCGTGTGGGCATGCGATCGCTCAGGCGAAAACGACAGCCAGCGGCGAATCTCGGGATGCGACAGCCGGGACTCGGCCGCCGCGGATTCCAC
>JANMLE010000607.1:0-3874 GCA_031372385.1 Planctomycetota bacterium
GCGGGCAAGACCATCCCCTTCTACCTGACGTCGGTCATCCAGTGCCTGCTGCTGTTCCTGTGCGGACGCCTGCTGTTCGGCATGTCGTGGGGACCGGCACCGATCTACCTGATCCCCGTGATCCTGTGTACATCGCTGGCAGCGACGTCACTGGGCCTGCTGTTGGCGACCGCCGTGAACACAGAACAGCAAGTCTCATCCTACGGCACGACGCTGATCCTGGTTCTCAGCAGCCTGAGCGGCTGCTTCTTCCCGCGGGACATGTTCCCGCAGACCATGAAGAGAATCAGCCTGTGTACGCCGCACGGCTGGGCGCTGAAGGCGTTTGACGCGGTGCTCAGCCAGACAACGGTCGACCTGATGACGGTCGCCACCTGCTGCGGCATGCTGATCCTGTTCGCAGCCACGTTCTTCGCCGCGGGAACATGGCGGTTCCGCGCGGCGAATTAGTGCGAGCGTCAGGAATCGGCAGACAAGCACGACGCGCAAGCGAGTGAGTTTTCAGGGGCCAAGTGTCAGACACACTCGCTTGCGCGTCGTGCTTGTCGGGGGACAAACATTCATCGGCCGCTCGCCTGACTCCTTCAGAGTCGACAACAACCCGTTCATTCGATTTCACCCAGAAATGAGATGCACTCCCATTCCGTGCCGGATTCAAAACAGCGTCCGTGGTGAATCGAGCGGTCGGACACAGTCGGGGGACTCGTTGCGAACGTTGTTGACCAGCGTGCTGACGGGGGTTCGCGCGAGCCAGTCGCTGGGGCACGGGACCAGCAGTTCTGTCTGCGCGGCGGGGTCGAGTTCCTCGGGGCTGAGCCACAGATTCCAGTGGGACTTGTCGAGGATCACCGGCATCCGGTTGTGAATCTCGGCCATGAAGTCATTGGGCTTGGTGGTGATCACCGAGCACGACTCCAACGTGCCGCCCTCCGGAGTGGTCCAGTGTTCCCACACGCCGGCCATTGCCAACGGCTGACCGTCGGCGCGGAAGATGTTCCACGGCTGCTTGATCTTCTGGTTCTCAATTTGTTGCCACTCATAGAACCCGCTGGCGGGAACCAGACAGCGCCGCTGGCGGAACGCGCTCCGAAACCCCGGCTTGGTCGCCACGGTTTCGGAGCGGGCATTGAACATCTGCGAACCGATCTTCGGATCCTTCGCCCAACTGGGCACCAGCCCCCATTGCACCGGCTCGGCCAGTCGATGCCCGTCGGGCTTCAACCGGACCACCAGCGTCTGCTGCATCGGCCCCAGGTTGTAGCGCGGCGCCCAGTCCGGTTCGCGGAACAGGTCGAAGACCGCGGCCAGTTCCGCGGAAGACATTCGCAGGTTGATGCGTCCGCACATTACAGCTTCTTTTCGACCCCCAACTGATGGAAGTAGTGCGTGACGTTGGACTGGTTCTTCAGCAGCCAGTCGATTCCCGGCTCGTGGTGCATCGCCTTGTGAATCGCCTTGGCGGTCGCCTGGCGGTTGGTCTCGAACAGGATGTTGTGATCGACCTCGACCTCGGTCACGCTCGGATCGAGCCAGACCGAGACGATGATGCCCAGATCGTTGGCCTTCTCCTTGGGGATGTCCCCCGCGCGGACGGCGTCGAGCACGCCGTTGGCGATCCCGGCCTGCACCGACCCCATCAGGATGTTCGTGTACTTGGTGCTGGTGACGGTCACCTTGCTGACCATCACAGTCACCGGACGAACCTGCACGTCGCAGTTCAGAATGGCGAACACGCGCGAATGGCCCCGGGTCTGATCGCCGATCAGATTGGCGATGGCATAGCCGACCGGACCGTCGAGTTCGCCGATCACCACTTCCGGTTCCGCGGCCGAATAGGCGGGTGCGGCTTCGACCAGCGCTTCGCCGGTGCGCAGCACGATCCGTTCGGAGCGGACCGGTTTCTTGGGAGCCTTCTTGCTGACCGATTTCTTCTTGGGCATGACTGTCTGATTCCTGGAGAAAGTTCCGGCAAAGGGGCACGTCGCGGCAACGTCGCGGCACCGCGACGGAAGTGCGCGGAATGAAATCAGATGAGCCGCCCGGTTTCAAGCCGCAGCGGGATCGCAACTGAAAAGTCGGCCTTCTTGTGCGCGGTTGATGGGACGTAGGGGAGTCATGGGACTGATGAGTCTGTCGTGGCCCGCTCGTCGCATTGGTCCCATGCGTCCCATACATCCCCTACGTCCCATGAAATGCGCGCAGGGCGACAAACAGTTGACGCCTAGTACGACGAGTGCGGACATTGTCGGCGGGTTCCATTCAAGTCCCGACGCATTTGTTTCCGATGGGATTGAACGGGCCGTCTGTTGCCTGTAAATAGACGCCTGTTCGCCGTATTGTGGGCGACGGGTTCGCCGCTGTGGGTTGGCTCAGGAACAGCCGGCGTACGGGACGAACCGGGATTCTCCGCGTTTTTGCAATGCGATCATCATGCCCAAGCGAGCACGGGGACGGCCGATCATTCAGACGCTGACAGAACCGCAAAAGCGGCTGCTGCAGGCGCTGGAGGCGTACGCCGCGCAGCACGGGATGTCTCCCACCATGCGGGAGCTGGCGGACGAAATGGGGCACGGTGTCGCCAATGTGTTCAAGCAGGTCCAGCGCTTGGAACGAAACGGTTTCATCAGCCGGGTGGCGGGAAAATCCCGCAGTTTGATGGTTCTGCGCCCGTCGACCGAAGAGGCGCTCATCGGCCTGGTGGCGATTCCACTGATCGGAACAGTCGCCGCGGGGCATCCGCTGCTGGCCCAGGAAAACGTGCTGGGGGAACTGCTGGTCGATGCGGCCACGATCCGCACGGGACGGCATTTCGCCCTGAAGGTGAGCGGGCACAGCATGATCGACGCGGGGATCGCTTCGGGCGATGTCGTGATCGTCCGTCAGCAACCGCTGGCCGATCACCGCGACATCGTCGTCGCGTTGTTGAACGACGAGGCGACGGTCAAGCGACTGCATCACCGGAGCGGTGAAATCCGTTTGTTACCCGAAAATCCCCGGTTCAAACCGATCGCGATCGGTCCCGACGACGACCTGCGGATCGTCGGCAAAGTGGTGGCGGTGCGGAAGGGGAAGTAGGTAGTGGGTAGTTCTCCTGTGATGGTTCACGTCAACGGGAGAATTGCAAAGTGAGAATTGATCATTGCAAATTGCAAAATGAAAGTCGGAGCCGCGGGAGGCTCCTCAGGGCCTGATGGCTTTTCGAGAGTGAATTGGCTGCCAGGCGCATTCGGAACAGTGCCTGCTTCGCTTCCAATTTGCACTTTGCAATTTGCAATTATCAATTTGCACTCCGTCTTTCGTGCCGAACCGCCAGAGTAGAAGTCGTGGGCAGACAGAAGAACACGTCCCATGAAAACAGCTTTCACAATGCCGGAAGATCAACAACGTGTTCAGACTCTGCAAGCGCTGCGTCAACTCTGCCGGGGGGCGGCGCTGGTTTCGTCGGCGGAGCGTCCGCGGTTGTCGACGGGCATCCCGGCGCTCGATGGATTGCTGCCGGGTCGCGGCTTGGAATGCGGGTCGCTGGTCGAATGGCTGGTCCCCGTGGACGGGAGTGGTGCCGCCGGTCTGGCGTTGCAGGGGGTGCGTCCGGCGTTGGAACGCCGCGCCGTCTGGGCCGTCATCGATCCGGCGGGCGAGTTTTATTCACCCGCCGTGCAGGGCTGGGGAATTTCCCTCGACTCACTGTTGCTGCTGCGACCGGCTTCCATCGCGGATACGGCATGGACCGTCGAGCAATGTCTGCGGTGCGCGGCGGTGGGTGTCACGTGGATTCACATGGAAACGCTGCCCGACCGGGTGTTGCAGCGCTGGAAGATCGCGGCCGAAACCGGTGGCGGTGTGGGCGTGTTGTTTCGACCCGCACGGGCACGGC
>JANMLE010000608.1:0-6896 GCA_031372385.1 Planctomycetota bacterium
CGCGGAAATGGTTCCGCGCGAATCAAAAGGAGCGCGAATGAAAGACGAGACTGTGGAGCGGATGAAGCTGCGACCGAATTTGAACCAGGCCCTGAATTGTGGGTTGAAAGACGGCTTCCAAGCCCGCGATCAACTCTTCAGCCCGAATGTCGAAAGCATCGCCGTGTTGGCCTTGGCGGCGTCGCCGGTCGCGACCACGACGCTGATGCGGATCTCGCTGGTGTTGACCATTTGCACGTTGACGCCGGCATCGGCCAGCGCGCGGAACATGCGTTCTCCCACGCCGGTGTGGCTGCGGAGGCCGATGCCCATCACCGAGAGCATCGCGATCTCTTTGTCGAAGCTCAGTTCCGCGCCCGGCCAGCGTTCGATCAGTTCCCGCAGCAGCAACAAACAACGTTCGAGATCGCCGCGCGGAACGGTGAATGACAGGTCGGCGTGTTGACCGTGGCTGATGTTCTGCACGATCAGGTCGACCATCACGCCCCCTTCGGCGACCGCTCCGAAGACTTCGGCGGCGACACCGGGCTGGTCGGCCACGTGACGGACTGTGACACGCGATTGCTCGACATCGAGTTGTACTTCACTGACGACAATGTCCTCCATGCTGGCCAGGCGCGAGACGACGTCGCGTTCGAGTTCATCGCGGGAAACATGCGGCCGGGCATCCGCGCCGCTCTGCCGGTAGCCGACCTTCGGGGCCGCCGCGCGTTCCTGGTGCAGGGCGAATCCTTCGTGAACGGCCAGCAGCGCCGTCTCCTTCTGGTCACGGTCGACGAGGACCGAGATCTTGATCTCGCTGGTCGTGATCATCTGGATGTTCACACCGGCATCCGACAGCGACTTGAACATCTGGGCGGCGACACCCGTGTGAGTCCGCATGCCCGCCCCGACGACCGAGACCTTGGCGACGTTCGTCCCATGATGGACCTCGCCCGCGCCGAGCAGTGTCACGGCCTGTTGAGCCGCCGTCAGCGCTTCGGCCAGATCATCCTGCGGGACCGTAAATGAGACTTCGGCCACCGCATCCGCCGCGATGTCCTGGATCACCATGTCGATCGGAATCTTGCGCTCGGCCATCTTGCCGAACAAGGCGGCCAGCACGCCGGGTCGGTCGGGCAGGTTCCGCAGGTTGACGATCGCCTCGCTCTTGACCAGCGCGACCCCGGTCACCATTGGCACGGATTCATCGCCGTAGGGGGCGATCAACGTTCCTTCGCCGTTCGAATACGCCGGTCGCACGAGCAGCGGAACCCGGTACTTCTTCGCAAACTCGATCGACCGCGAATGCATCTTGCCGCCGCCCAGGCTGGTCAGTTCGAGCATCTCGTCGTACGCAATCCGGTTCATCTTGCGGGCCGACTTGATCAGCCGCGGATCGGTCGTGTAGATGCCGTCGACATCGGTGTAGATCTCACAGACATCCGCTTCCAGCACGGCCGCGAGCGCGGTCGCCGTGGTGTCGCTGCCGCCGCGGCCCAGCGTGGTGATGTTGAAATCGCTGTCGATCCCTTGGAAGCCGGCGGCCACGACGATGTTCCCTTCATCGAGCAGCCGCCGCATCCGGTCGGTTTGAATCCGTTGGATGCGGGCTTTCGTGAACGTGGAGTCGGTCAGGATGCCGATCTGGTATCCGGTCAGGCTGACGGCGGGTTCGCCGAGTGCCTGCACCGCCATCGCGACCAGCGCGACAGACTCCTGCTCGCCGGTGGCCAGCAGCATGTCCATTTCGCGCGGCGGCGGATGATCGCCGATCTGCTTGGCGAGATCGATCAACTCGTCGGTCTTGTCACCGCGGGCGCTGATCACCATCACGACCTGGTTGCCGGCCCGCTTGGCGTCCACCGCCCGTTGAGCCGCCGCCATGATGCGGCGCGCATCCGCCACACTCGAACCCCCGAACTTCTGCACGATCAACGCCACGATGATGCCTGTCCCGTTGAGAATCTGTCCGGTCGCGCTGCGACACGAGTGAAACCAGCGTTTCGGGTCGGGCCATCGAGCCCCGCCGAATCCGCGTCGGACCGGAAAGATATCAGAACTTCGTCGCGGGGACGACGATCAGACAGCGGGATGGCAGGGGCCAAAGTCTTTTTGGAGATGAGCAAACTGTAGGGTGGGACAAGCTCGCTTCGAGCGCCGGCCCACCAGAATGAGACACGTACAGTGGTGGTGGTGGGCCGGCGCGGCGAAGCGCCGCTGGTCCCACCCTACTTGGGGGCTGTGCCACTTTTACTTCCGAGAGTTCGCCAAGAGTTCATCGGTGTTCATCTTTCTGCCTCTCTCTTTCTGTCTCCCTGTCTTGTCGGTACGGAAAGAAGGAGACAGAAAGATCATCGAGTCTCGTCGGCCAATCGAGGATGTAAAACACGCGCAACTCATTGAAAACGCATTCGCTGAATCCGCCAACGAGCACACCCCGGCGGCATGCGAGCCACCGGGGTGTGCAATCAATGAACCGTTCGACAACGGCAACTACGCGGCCGCCCGGTTGGGGAACTGAATGATCTGCGGCGTGGCGCTGCCGCAGGCAACCAAGAAGTCTTGGAAGATCTGCATGTCGAGCGCCGACGCGGTGTCGTCTTCCGGGTGCCATTGCACTCCGACGCAGTACCAGCCCGCTTCGACCGATTCGTAGCATTCGATCACACCGTCCGGCGCGTGGGCCGACGCGCGGAACAACGGCGCGAGCTGGTTGATTCCCATGTGATGGTCGCTGTTCACGCGGATTTCGCCGGGGCCGTAGATGTCCCAGCAACGGGTTCCTTCGACGATGTTGATGATGTGGCGATTGTGGCGTTCCACGGGATCGCGATGGTGCAGCGCCTTCAGCACTTCCTCGGGGACGTGCTGAAACAGCGTGCCGCCGCAGATGACGTTGATGGTTTGCATTCCCGAACCGATCGCCAGGACCGGCAGTCGCATCTCCACCGCCATCCGGGCCAGGCGACGATCGAAATCTTCGCGGCGCGGGGGCATCGGACGCGTGTGCGGATGCGGCTCCAAGCCGAGCCGCGACGGGTCGAGATCCATCGAGCATCCCGCCAGAACCAGGCCGTCCAGATTCCTCAGCGCCTGCTTCAAATCATCGTCGGAGGCATAGGGCGGCAACATGAACGGCAGTCCGCCCGCCGCGGTGATCGAATCGTAGTACCCCGAGTTGAACCAACTGAGCGCGACGGAATCCTTGCGTCCGGGCCGAAAATCCCCATTGACGCCGATGACTGGCTTCTTCTGCATTCCATTCCTTTCGAATCGTGGCACATCCTGTGCGCAGACACGGACCTAAAATCCCGTCATGGCTCGCCCGGGCGCAACGCGCCCCCCTGGTGAAACGAGCTGGCGGGAACCATCCCTACGGAGCAGTCTCGCCGAATAACCGGGCGAGTGAATGGTCAAGAGATTGACCGAGAAACGTGAGCACACCGACCATGAACATGGGCTGTCGTCCAGATTCCATTCTGTCCCCTCCACCCGAATCCTTTCAGGTGTGTTCCGTGATGATCTATGATGCGACCGACCATCACGCCGAGCAATTTCGATTGGTCCGGCGAGCGGGATCATCCTGCTGAATCCGCCGGTCTCACGAAGCGGGGGGACTCTAGTGACGCCAACTTCAGTTGTAAAGCAAACGGCTCATTTTGAGCTTTCGGTTCGCATTGACCACAAGATGCTGTGACGGACCCTGATTTGCGACAGTTTGAATTCGGGTCGATTCGAACACCAGATGAGGGACTCGCCGAGCATGCCAGACACGTCACTTGCTGAGGCTTACCGCGTCGAGATTCTCGCGGACTCGGAAGACGCGACCAACGAATTGGGGCGTCAATTGGCCGCAGTCCTTGAACCGGGGGCCGTGGTGGCACTGGTGGGGGATCTCGGAGCGGGTAAGACTCTATTCGTCAAGGCGATTGCCGCGGGATTGGGGATACCGGTTGATTCCGTCAACAGTCCGACATTCACGCTCGTCCAGGAATACCCCGGTCCGATCCCGCTGCGTCACTGCGACACGTACCGGTTGCGAGATCCCAACGAGTTCCTCGACCTCGGTCTGGATGAATTGCTGGCCCCGGACGGAATCGCGTTGATTGAGTGGGCGGACCGCGTGATGCATCTGCTTCCTCGCGACGTGCTGCGGATCGAGATCCGCATCGTCAGCCCAACCGCACGCGAGTTTGCATTGACCGCGACTGGCAAATCGTCACGGAACATGCTCGCGAAATTGCAGGGGGTGATTGAGTCGGCGCGGCGTTGATACCGGACGCGGCCGAGACTGAATCGTTTAACCGTGAGCCAACGGCGAAGGCGTCGGGTGCCAGCGACCCAATGCGTCTGCCGACAGTGCCAGCGGAGATGGACGCTTCAGCCCGCTTCGCCTTCGCCGTTGGCTCAGGGTTAAACGACTTCATCAGGGTCAAGCGACTCATCAGGGTCAAGCGACTCAACGCTGTCACTTGACCGGGCGTGAGGTGATAGCACCGCGTCAGGCCCGTCACACGGCAAATGCCGGCTGACGATCGGCATGCAGGTAAACAAAACTCTTGCCGAGTCGCCCGCCGTAGTTGCCCGCGGAGATGCGTGACAGGCCGGGTGAGTCGACGGTCGCTTGAATCACCGCCTGCGTCGCATCGAACACGGTCTTCAGGTCGCGGCCGTTGATGATGATTTCCATGATCGACTGCACGCCCTCCGGAACCTGCGATTGCTCGCCAAGTTTCGCCCGCAGCGTCGGGCAGAACGGGTGATTCGTGCTGGCGAACAGAAACGAATAGGCGCTCCCCGCCTTGGAACCGCTGGCGGCGATCCCTCCGGGAAACGGCGCAATCGTTCCTGCGACGTTGTCCAACGCGCGAACACCACGCTCGGCTGCGGCCAGTGACGCATCCACCGAATCTGCGAAGAACCACAGGTTGCCACCCATGACACCGTCTTTGAAGCCGAAGCGGCGGTCGATCAGGAATTCGCCTCCCATTGTCGGAATGACCCAGACCTTCCGACCGAATCGCTGTTCGCGGGACTGAAAACCATCCCCGAAGAAGGCGAGTTTCCGGCCCAACTTGAAGTACGGTTCCGTGTCCAACAGGTTGAAGCAGGCAGCAGTGGGACAGGTGAGAACGTTCTGGCTGAGGCGATGCAGCAGCACCTTTTCCAGCAGCTTTTCCCGGTCCTTCTTGAAGCGGGGGACGTGGAATTGCACGATCGCACCGGGCCGTCCGTCGGGGGTCGCAAACGACTCATCGCCGCCCGGTCCGACATACCGATCGACGCCCGCTTCACACTCGCAAAAGATGCTGCTGGAGGCATGACCGGTGACTGCATTACAGGCGTGATTGAGCCACGTCCGGTCACGCGCCGTGATCAGCACCTCGGCGTAGATGCTGCGGAAGGCCTCGGCATAGGTGTCGTCAACGGTCGCTGCCATGTCGTTACTTGTTCCTGGGCGCACGGACAGAATTGCGGGAAGAACGCGACGAGGTTCGCAGTTGAAATTGCCATCCGCTTGGAATGACTGACGCGGAGAATTCACGAGGAACCACGAAATACTCGAAAGACACGAAAGGGGGAGAACGTTGCGGCCAGAGCAACTCAAGCCGTCGCGTGACAGGCCATTGAGTCCAATTCGGGTCTGAACTCTCGCCTCCTCTTCACTTTCGTGTTTTTCGTGTTTTTCGTGGTTAGAAATCCGGGCCAGCTTCGGCGTTTCGGATGGGCTGGGAAGCCCGTCCGACGAAAACACGCGACCGATCAGGAGCGTCCGCGTCCGACGTAGACTTCCTTTTCAGTGATCACCTTGTCCATGAAGATATCGTGGTCCTGCATCGGGATCTTGTCGAACAACTGGCATTCGAACGACAGCGCGACCAGCGGCGTGTCGGGTCGGGCGTGTTCGAGCAGCTTGTCGTAATACCCTTTGCCATGCCCTGTCCGTCCCCCCTCGCGGTCAAACGCCACACCGGGGACGATGATCAGATCGATCTCTTGAACGTCGACCCGGTGGGCTTCGACACTTCGCAGTTCCGGCTTCGGTTCCAGGATGCGGTACATCCCCACGGACAGTTCATCGGGATCGGTCAGGTGGAATAGTTCCAGTTCTCCGTCGACGCAGTACGGCACGACGATCTTCTTGCCGCTGGCCAACGCGTTGGCCAGATCGTTCCGCGTCCGCACTTCGCTGCGAACGTCGAGATAGAACAGGACGGTTTTGGCCTGCTGGTACTCGGGGAGACTCATGCAGCGCGCTACAATCTCGCGGCTGAGCTCGTCCTTGTTTTCCTGGTCATTGCGGTTGGCATGGGCTTGTTCGCGAATCTGCTGCTTGAGGGAGGAAGAACTGAGAAGTTCCGTGCTCATGGGGTCCATTCCTGTTTGTACGTTGGCTCCATCCACTGCGGGTGGCGTTGGGCGGAATCCTAACATCGCCCGCCGGTCGCACCAACCGAACGCACGGACAAGGCGCATTTTTGACTGCGGAGTGATGGATGGCGTTGCAGGCAACAGTCCCCGTAGAACGGGCGCCCACGTCCGTACGTGCATGTCATGCCGAATCTGACTCGAACGGACGTGGGCGTCCGTTCGTACAGGTGGACCGCGTCCCGGCGCATGTCATCGGCATCTCAGACGGAGCGTTCCGCCGCTCGCTTACTCTGCCGCTGTCGGCATGCCTATAATCTCCGCGGTTGTTCCGCCCCGGCCAGATCCCGTCCTTGAAAGTGCCTGCTCCGCGATGGCTTCTGAATTCGCCCAACCTGAACCGACCGATGCGAATTCCGTGGGAATCGTGCAGACCAAGTTTGCCACGCTGTTCGTTCCCCCCCAGCCGCTCACGTTGGAAGGGGGCCAGCAGCTTGGACCGATCACGGTGGCGTACGAGACGTACGGCGAGCTGACCCCGGCCA
>JANMLE010000613.1:0-1808 GCA_031372385.1 Planctomycetota bacterium
GAACGAAAGTGAAAGGGACGGACGGGAAATATTCCCGTCCGTCCCTTCACGCTTTGGCACCGGAGTCTGGATTCTGCAGCAACACCGCTTCGATATCGGTCACGAAGCGACCGGCATCGCCGGTCGGAAACGTGGTGATCACAGCAGGTTGACCACCTTGTCGGCCAGGCCCTTCTCGCCGAGGATGATGTTGAGCTTGCCGCTGGCGGCGATCTTTTCCAGGACTTCCAGCTCGCGCAGCCGCATGAGGGTCGGGCTGTCTGCCAGCAGTTTGGCCGTGTTGGCCTGGCTGCGGATGGCCGCCGTTTCCTCGCGCCGCGAGATCAGGTTGGCCTCGGCCGCCTTCTTGGCTTCCGTGACTTTGTTCATCAGATCCTTCATGTCGCCCGGCAGGATCACATCGCGGATGCCGACTGAGGCGATCTCCAGACCGAGTTCACCCGCGCGTCGACGGACGTTGTCCTCGATCTCTTTTGCGACGGCGTCCTTGTCCGCCAGAAAGAGATCGAGTTCCCGCGCACCGACCACGCTGCGCAGCACGAGCTGCGTGTCGCGGTAGAGTGCTTGCCGCACGTCGTCCGTCTGGCTGATCGCCTTGCGGGCGTCGACGATCTTGTAGGTCACCACGGCGTTCAGCCGCAGCGTGACCTTGTCGGCCGTCATGATCTCCTGACCGCCGACGTCAACCATCGTCTCCCGCAGATCAACCTCGACCAGCTTCGCTTCGGCCGGACCCTTCCAGAAGGCATATTCACCCGGTGACAGCGTGTCGACGTACCGGCCGTCAATGAACAGCACGCCGACGTGATCCCGCTGGACCGTGCAGACATCGAGGACACGGTTCGCCAGCGGCGAACGGACGATGACCTTGAACTGGTCGTGTTCGAAGCGGACCGGCCGAATGTCGATGACTTCGACACGGACCTGCTTCTGACCCGTCCAGTAGGCGTACTGACCCGCCGGCAGGATGTGGCTGAACCGGTTCTCGATCCAGACCAGCGCCCGCTCGGTGTCCTTCAAGTCCAGCACGACCGCGCGGTCCGCCAGCGCCCCCGACTTGATGATCAAGTCGAGCTTCTCGTGGACCAGCCACGGGTCGCGCTGCGAGACGACATCGACGCGCACCTTGTTCAGCACGTCGACGAACCAGTGCGTGCCCGTGCCGAGCAGACCACAGAACTCGCCATCGCGGAACAGCAGTCCCATCTCGTAGCTGCGGATCTTGAAACGCTGGAACAGAATCACGGTCCACCCCCTTTCTGGAGGAGCAAACAATCAAGGGCACCAGGCCCGGAAAACAGTTTCGTATTTCGGTTCAGTGGTCGAGGGGTGAAAGACACCCTCGGAAGGTGAAACGTTCGCGGATCACAGGGGAAAACACGGAGAGACGCTTGAGCCGTGGTCTCGATCGGCGTCGAAGCGTGTCAAAGCCGGCCTTCGTCCCGAGGCGAACCTCAAGATTCAGCAGCCAACCCGTTCACGCCCCGTTGCCGAACGAGCGCCCCGGCGGAATCCGCGTCCTGCATGGTGTCAACACATGCTGCTGTCATCACGGCGAACCGCAGCGATGGCCGATCCAACAAACGCTCACCTCCCTTGGGCTTCATGATGGATACGTCTTGCGACGTACCCGGTGGAAGTCGGTTTCAAGCCGACGTGTGGTACGGGAATCGAACCCGCAACAGCCAGTTTCCTAAACTGGTGCTCTACCGTTGAGCTAACCGCCAATGACATCGTCCCGGTAAAAACCATGTTCGGTACGCACATGACCAAACCCTGCCGGGTGGCCTGGACGCCGCTGGAAAGAC
>JANMLE010000649.1:0-14690 GCA_031372385.1 Planctomycetota bacterium
CTGCGCTCGGGAGTGAAGTCCCAGAGTTCTGGGAGAAGTTGTGCGCCGGCAAGAGCGGCGTCGGCCGACTCGAGCGCTTCGATTGCTCCGACTTCAAAGTGAATTTTGGTGGCGAAGTCAAAGACTTCCGCCCCGAGGATCACTTTGACGGCAAGGAAGCCAAGCGGCTCGACCGATTCTCCCAATTCGCACTCGCCGCGGCTCAGAAGGCCGTGCGCCAGAGTGGCATCAATTTTCCCGCCGAACCCGATCCGTACCGGTGCGGTGTCATCATCGGCAGCGGAATCGGCGGGCTGAACGAGATTGAAGAGCAGCACGCCAAGCTGTTCGATCGCGGGCCGTCGCGCGTCTCACCGTTCATGATTCCCAAGTTGATGGTCAACGCCGCCAGCGGGAATATCTCCGTTTTTTGGGGCCTGAAGGGCCCCAGCAGTGCGGTCGCCACTGCGTGCGCCTCGGCCAGTAATGCCATTGGTGACGCCTTCCGCCTGATCCAACACGATGTGGCCGATGTCATGATCACGGGCGGCAGTGAAGCGGCCATCACTCCAATGGGACTGTCAGGTTTCGCCCGCATGGGTGCGCTGTCCACTCGCAATGATTCTCCCGAAACGGCCAGCCGTCCGTTTGACAAGGATCGTGACGGATTCGTGCTTGCCGAAGGGGCGGGGGTGGTTGTCCTGGAAGATTACGAGCACGCACGCGGGCGCGGCGCCACCATCTTGGCCGAAGTCTTGGGTTACGGCATGTCTTCGGACGGCTCGCACATGACGGCACCAGATCCCGAAGGGGCCGGTGCGGCGCGGGCGATGAGTGATTCGCTGCGGGATGCCCGGTTGAATCCGGATCAGGTCGCCTACATCAATGCCCACGGGACGAGTACGCCGCTGGGTGACAAGGCCGAAACGAACGCCATCAAGCGGGTTTTCGGATCGTTTGCCAAACAGGGGCTCTGCGTCTCCAGTACGAAGAGTCAATTGGGACATCTGCTCGGTGCCTCGGGCGGAGTTGAGTTCGTCATTTCGATCCTGTGTCTGCTGAATCAGTTGGTGCCGCCCACCATCAACATCGAAAACCAAGATCCGGATTGCGACTTGGATTATGTTCCGAACACTGCGAGACCGCTCAAGCTGGATCGGGTGTTGTCCAACAGTTTCGGATTTGGTGGCCACAACGCCTGCCTGGTAGTCGGCACCCCCAAATGATGACGTGATCAATGGTTGGGACGGTAAGTCGCCCAAGAATCCGGCACGTATCACAAGGATCCTCGATCTGGACTTGTGGCTCGGCTCCGGACTGGGTTGCAAAACGTCAAAAATTCGACTCTTCTATCACACTTCCAAGTGAGCCGATCGAGCGACTCACCCTTCAGCGAGGTGTCTGGAATTCGCCGCAGGAGTGCCCTTGCGGGATCGTGTCCGCCGGGTTCCACGCGAAGACTGATCCCTGCCGCACTCTGAGAGAAAATGAACCAGCCAACGTCTACACGCGAAGTTGTCATCACCGGAATCGGAATCGTCAGCCCCATTGGTATTGGAGTCGACCCGTTCTGGGAGAGCCTGAGTAACGGACGATCGGGAGTTCACCGCTGCAAGCTGTTTCCCTTGACCCCGTCTCCGGATTCCGTCGGGGGTGAAGTCAGTGACTTCACCGAAGAGTCGGCGAAAAAAGGGCTCCTGAAGGACCAGCGCCGGAACGTCAAGGCGATGTGCCGCGAAATCCAATTGGGCGTCGCCTCAGCCGCCCTCGCGTTGAAGCATGGCGGCGTTGACTTGGCGACAGTCGACCACGAGCGACTGGGCGTCGAATTCGGCGCGAATCTGATGTTGAGCGCACCGGACATTCTGCAAGAAAGCTGCGCGGTCTGCGCCGATCCACCCGGCTCGAACAAGTTTGAATTCAACATGTGGGGTCAGATCGGGATTCCCAAGTTGGAACCGCTGTGGCTGCTCCGCTATCTCCCCAACATGCCGGCCTGTCATATCAGCATCTCTGCGGATGCCCGCGGTCCGAGCAACTCGTTGACGATGGACGATGCTTCGGCCAGCGCGGTCCTGGGCGAGGCTCGGCGCGTGTTGCTGCGGGGACATGCCGACATCCTCATCGCCGGAACGACAGGAACCACCCTGCATCCGATCAAGACGCTGCATCTTGGTCTTTGGCATGACTTGGCGAAGACTCCGGCCGAACCCGAACGACGGTGCCGGCCGTTCGAACTGAATCGGGCCGGCCGCGTTGTCGGCGAAGGAGCCTGCACGTTCATCTTAGAAGACCGGGCGCATGCGGAACGCCGCGGCGCAAAGATCTGGGGTCGCCTCATTGGAGCGGGTTCCTCGTGTGTCGTCAGCACGACCGGTGCCATCGGCACCCGCGCCGCATTGGCCAACGCCATGCGTCTGGCGATCCGCGACGCGGGGCTTCAGCCGGAACAGATCGGCCACATCAATGCCCACGGACTCGGGACGCGCGAAACCGATATCGAAGAGGCCAAGGCGATCTTGGATGTGTTTGGCGAAGATCTGGGACGAAGGATTCCCGTCACGGCACTCAAGAGTTTTCTGGGGAACTCCGGTGCGGGATCGGGGATGATGGAGCTTGCCGGCTCGCTGCTGGGACTGATTCACGGAGTGATCCCGCATACGCTCAACTACGAGACTCCGGACCCGCAATGCCCGCTGAACATCGTGTCCGGAAAACCGCTGCCGACGGACAATCGAATCGTCCTGAAGATCAACGTCACGCGGATGGGTCAGGCGACCGCATCAATTGTGGAAGCCAGTCGGGCCTGAGCGGCCTGAGTCGCACATGAACGGACGTGGCTGCGGCATTGCACGGAATGCATCGATCCGTGAATCAGGGTCGGCCTGATTCAGGATATCAGTTTCCGGCAGTCCGCACGGCAAACTGCGCCCCGCGATAGGCCGACAGATCCACCGCATTGGTCTTCAAGACCTGCTGGTAGAACGCGGTGGCATTTGCCTTGTCACCAGCCTGAAAGCGGCGCTCGGCGATGAAGTAGTAGGCTTCGCACAACTGGGCGTTCTTCAGCTTGGCATCGGTCGCCTTTTCCACGGCCTTCACCAGATCCTGCTCCGATACTTTCCCGTTGAGAAACAGGACCAGTTGATCGATCCAATCGCGTTCAGCTTCGGTCCGCTTTGAGCTGGAATCGAGGATCGGTGCAAGCGAATCCAGTTTTCCCTGCATGACCAGCACCCACGCGCGCCACGGATTGAGATAGCGCATCGCGGGGCTCATTGCGACAGACTGATCAAACGCCGCCAGCGCGCCGGGATAGTCGCGGGCAAAGTACTTGGCGAAGCCCAAGTCGGCCTGGGCCGCAGGGTTCTGGGGATCCAGCCGGATCGCCTGGTTGTAGTCTTCGACCGCACCGTCAATTTTCATCTGCGACAACCGGCAAGTGCCGCGCAGGCTGTAGAACAAGGGATGCTTCGGATCCAGCTTGATAGCTTCCGAATAATCGGATTCAGCAAGCGGCAGGTTGCGGTCGGCCTGATGGGTGAACCCGCGGTTTGCGTAGGCCACCGCGTACTTCGGATCAATCTGAAGGGCTCGGTTGAAATCCGTCACAGCCTCTTTCAGCCGGCTTTGCTGCTGCAGGAACAGGCCGCGGTTGTTGTACACCAGCGGGTTGTTGGGGAACATTTCGACAGCCGCGCTGAATGACACCAACGCCTTGTCGGGCTGCCCGGCCACGACATAACTTTCGGCTAGGCCGACGTGCGATCCCAGATGCCCCGGAAAGCTCTTGATCGCGGCTTGATAGTCCTGGGTGGCGGCATCCAGATTTCTCAGGTGAACGTAAGCCGCGGCACGCTGGTACAGGACGTTGGCACGCTGTTCGGGGGTGAGGGTGGTCCGCGTCAGCACGCTTTGCCCCACCTGCAACACCACATCGGCGTGCTCCTTGCGTCCCTCCAAGTTGGCCAGCGAGGTCATGCCGTACATGTACGGCAGGTAGTAATTGATCTCGTTGCTGCCCCCGGCGCGAAGCGATTCCCGCGCGTCCTCGATCCCCAGTCGCAATTCCTTCATGTCGCGCCGGACGACGCCGAGTTCCACGTGTGCGCTGGCTCGAAGGTACAGGGCCAAGTGGTCTTTGGGATTCTGACCCAGCACTCGGGTGGTCAATTCCAGGCATTTGGCAAAATCGCCCGTCTGGTAGGCCGCTTCGGCGTCCTTCTTGAGCTTGTCGGCTTCCGAATCCTGAGCCGCTGCGATTCCAGCAAAGGCGAAAACGACCAACAGCCCGGTGGCGCATCCGTGCAGGGACATGGCAACCTCTTTGAAGAAGTTTGAAGAAGAAAGATTCATCTATTGCTGGACATGCAGCACAGGTTGAGATTCAAACTAGAATCCGCCGTCGAGTCAAGGAGGCGACGAAGTCGTCGAAGACAGTTTTCCGACCTGTCGCCCGCTTCTCTTCCTCCGAAATCCATAACTCACCGCATCGCATCGTCAAACAACTTGACAGGTTGCAGATCCGCCAGTATCGTCAATCCGCGCATGTACAGAGTCGGTTGCGCTGGGCGACCTGGGGCAGGGGTTCGGTCATGTGATGGTGGGTCTCGGCTTCTTAGGCGGGGGCGTCGGCCATGTGAGAGTCTAATGGGTCCAATCCGAAGTGTCGGAACCTGTTCCAGACAATTGGTTGCAGGCAGGCTTTTCGGCTGACTGTACCAGCAGTCTGCCGCGAAATAAGTGGGACTCGTGCCCACTTATTTGTTTTTGCGGAACGGTGCAAGGAACTGATTTTGAAACGGGTTTTCGAAATCGTGCTTGGCGTTGTTGTTGACGGGATGGTGCCGAGCACCACGAAACGGCCCTGCCGCATGTGATGCGGCCGGACTCTGTTGATTCCCGTGGTGCGATCAGTGAACAGGATTGTTCGACACTGTCGAGCAATGAAAAGGATAGAAATGAACGGCCCCGAGTTGTTGCGTATCGTCGATGCGATCCACCGCGATAAAAGCATCGACAAGGAGATCGTGTTTGAGGGCATTGAGCAGGCCATCTTGTCCGCTGCGCGCAAGCATTTCGGCGAAGACAACGAGGTCGAAGTCCGCGTCGACCGCCTCAATGGACATCCGACCGTCAAGTCGAACGGACTGGAAATCGAAGCGGAGGAGCTTGGCGACCTGCTGGGACGAATCTCGGCGCAAACCGCCAAGCAGGTGATGATCCAAAAGATCCGCGAAGCGGAACGCGACGCGTTGTACGACGAATACACCGAGCTCCGCAACCAGATCGTCAGCGGTTCCGTCTCGAAGCTTGAGGGCGGGTCGGCCGTCATCGCCTTGGGCAAGGTCGAAGGGCTGTTGCCCCGTGGTGAGCAGATTCCCGGAGAGGGTTTTCGGGTCGGTGAGCGGGTTCGGGCCATTGTGCTCGAAGTTCGCAAGGCGGGCAGCCGCGTGAAGATCATCCTGTCCCGAACGCACGTGGAATTCGTTCGCCGACTGTTTGAGTTGGAGATTCCCGAAGTTTCCGAACGCGTCATCGAAGTGCGGTCGCTGGCCCGCGAAGCCGGATACCGCTCGAAGGTCGCCGTGTCGTGCAACGACAACAACATTGATGCCGTGGGGGCCTGTGTCGGAGTGCGGGGCGCTCGGATCAAGAACATCACCGGCGAACTCGGCGATGAAAAGATCGACATCGTCCGGTGGAACGATTCGCTGCAGATCTTGGTTCCCAATGCGTTGCAACCGGCCGAAGTGGAAGACGTCATCCTGTGTCCGATGCTGGGCCGGGTCATTGTTCTGGTGCGGGACGACCAGCTTTCACTGGCGATTGGAAAACGCGGTCAAAACGTGCGGCTGGCCTCCAAGCTCGTGGGATGGGACATCGAGGTCATGACGCGGGAGGAGCTCGACGAACAACTGGAACGATCCGTCCAAGCCTTCGCCGAAATCCCCGGTGTGACGGCGGACCTGGCCGAAAACTTGGTCGCCCAGGGATTCCTGAGTTTCGACGACCTGTCCGTCATCGAACCGGATCAGTTGGCGGAACTGGGTGGTCTGACGGACGCCGAATGCAGTGTGATCGTTGGCTACGCCGAAAAGGAGAGCGAACGCCTGGAGGCGGAACAGCGTCAAAGACGGGCGACAGAACGATCCCAAGGCTTCGCGGGCGACACAAGACATGGTCGACCCGTCGAAGTAGCACCACCAGCCCCGGCGCCGACCGCTGAAATGCCCGTCGCCGATGCGGCGTCAGTCGATGTGGCGTCGGTTGAGACGACCGCAGTCGAGACATCTGTGGTTGATGTCGCGTCTGTTGAAGCACCGTCCGGCGACGGACACCCCTCAAAAAACGGTGAAGTCTCATCGGACACGATCGCGGGCGTAGAGAAGGAGCCGCAGGGGAATATTGAAAGCTCTATACCGGCTGAGGCCCAGCCGGCGACCGAGTAATTGCACTTGAATTCAATCGCGCAACCGCGACTCAACGTGAATTCGGCGACGGAAAGAAGATGGCCGCGAAATCAGACTCACAGTGGTAAAAACTTTACGATCGACAGTGGATTGCGGATTGGAATTGCTGATGGTTGGGCTGGCAACCCGGAGCATGCGACGTCAGAGCGGAACCGCGGCTGAGAGCCTTCGGCTGCTTGACGTGAACTGTTGGAAGCGGTGTTGATGAACTGACGCGGAACAGCGGCTTGGTGCGTCAGGGCATTCTCCGAACGAGGGACTTGCGTTTGAAAATCCGTATCTTTGCGCTTGCCAAAGAGCTCGACATCGACAGCAAATTGTTGATTGATTATTGCTCCAAGGCCGGAATTACGATCAAGAACTCGGCTCTGGCGAGCATCTCGCCTGAAGAGCGGGATCGCGTCATGGACATTATCCGTTCCAGCGGAGGCCCCGCGACTGCGACCGCAGTCGCCCTGTCTCCGAGCGGTCCCAAGCGTGAACATCCGCCGGAAGTTGTGGGCAAGGCCCGACCGATGCGGAACATGAACGAGATGCAGGCGCGTCCGCAGCCCTCCCGGGTGCAAGCGGTCGAACCACCGACCGGCAGGCCGGTGGTCAACGTCTTGGAAGAATCGGGAGACGAGGAATCATCCGTCGCCCCTGAGCTTGACGAAGCGGAAGCTGTCGAAGCCTTCCTACCGGTCGCTCAGGCAGACTTCGAGTCCCCGGTGGCCGAAGTTGATGCTGAAGTCGCGGAAACGGCAGAACTGCCGGTGGAGAGACCGGCCGACACCGAGCCGGCAACGACTGCTCCAGTTCTTCCGGCGGCTGACTCTTCCAAGCCGGCGGCACACACACGCGAAGGGTACACCCAACCTTCAGGAGTCCCACAACGGGCCATGCGTCAAATGACGTCGCGTCCGTCTTCAGACTTCAGCGGATCAAAAACGGCCCCACTCAAGAAGCCCAAGGCCGGCCTCAACCTCGCCGCGATTCCGAAGAGCCCGGTTTCGAACAAGCCCAAGCCCGAAGAGGCGGTCGCACAAAAGCCCGTCATTCGTCTGCGCGACACGGATGGATCGACCAAGAGTGCCACCCCGCTGGGAACGCACCTGAAAAAGAAGGCTGGCGGCGACAAGAAGCGACCCGTCGATGACGAGGAAGAAGCCCGTCTGGCCAAGGCCCGCCACGCCGGTACAACCATTGAGGACAGCCGGCGTCAGCGCACGAAGAAGGCATCCGCCCGCGAAGAAGAGGAAGAGAACCAACGCCGCCGCCTTTCGGGCGTTCGCCCGAAAGGGCCGCGCGGACGCCACGTCCAGAAGACCGAACTCAAATCCACCGCGGAAGTGGAACTCCCCATCACCGTGCGTTCCCTGTCGGAAGCGATCGGGCGCCCCGCAAAAGCCATCATTCAAATTCTGTTTGCCCGCGGCGAAACGCCCACCATCAACTCGATGTTGAGCGAGGATGAGGCCGTCGAGGTCTGTGTTGAACTGGGTGTCGACCTGCAGGTGAAACGCGACAAGACCATCGAAGAAGAGATCCAAGAGGTCGTCAGCGGCGACGATCAACCGGGGGACTTGCTCGCACGACCACCGATCATCACGATCCTGGGACATGTCGACCACGGCAAGACGACACTGGTCGACAAGTTGCGCTCGGCCAACGTGGCCGCCTCGGAATTCGGCGGAATCACCCAGCATATCGCCGCCTACCAGATCGAACACAACGGCCACAAGCTGACGTTCGTCGACACCCCCGGCCATGCGGCCTTTGGTGAAATGCGCGCCCGCGGCGCCAACGTCACGGACATCGTCGTCCTCGTCGTCGCCGCCAACGACGGCGTGATGCCGCAAACCGTCGAATGTATTTCCCACGCCAAGGCCGCCGGCGTGCCGATCGTGGTCGCGATGAACAAGGTCGATCTGCCGGATCGGAATGAACAACGGGTTCTGACCGATTTGTCGTCGCACAACGTGCTCGCTTCGGAATGGGGCGGAGACGTCGAAGTCGTCCGCACGTCCGGCTTGACGGGGCAGGGCCTGTCCGAGTTGCTCGACACGCTGCTGCTGACCGCCGAACTGCACGACTTCCGCGCCAATGCCAACCGCCCCGCCTCGGGTGCCTGCTTGGAATCATTCCGCGACGAGGGCCGCGGTCCGGTGGCCTGGCTGATCGTTCGCAAGGGAACCCTGCGTGTGGGGGATGTGATCCTGTGCGGCGCGGCTCATGGCCGCATTCGGGCGATGTACAACGAGTCGAATCAGGAAGTTCAGGAAGCGCCGCCGTCCACGCCGGTCAAGGTCGCAGGGTTGGACATTGTCCCCAGCGCCGGCGACCAGTTCCTGGTTCTGGATGACTTGGAAGCCGCCCGGGCGGCGGCTGTCGAGCGTCATCAAAAGGGCCGCCACGCCGTGCTGGCCAACATGGGTGGCCGCAGGACGATGGAGGACATTCTCAATGCGGCCAGGGATGGGCAGATTCAGGATCTGACCGTCATCCTCAAGGCCGATACCCCCGGTTCGCTGGAGGCTTTGCGCAGCGAACTCAACAAGTTCGAGCACCCGGAAGTCCGGGTCAAGCTGCTGCACGAGGGTGTGGGTGGCGTCAACGAAAGCGATGTCTATCTAGCGGCGGCATCAAACGCCGTCATCTTCGCCTTCCACGTCATAGCCGAAGACCGGGCGCAACTGTTGGCCCAGCAGGAAGCCGTCGAAATCCGCCGCTACAACATCATCTACGAGGTGATGGATGAGATTAAGCGGATCTTGGAAGGGATGCTCCGACCGGAACAGAAGGAAGTCGCCACCGGCCGTGCCATCGTGCTCCGCACGTTCAGCATCACCCGGTTTGGAACGATCGCCGGCTGCCGCGTGCTCAATGGAACCATCGAGCGCAACAGCAAGGTCCATTTGATCCGGGATCAGAAGGTTCTCAACACCTATGGGATCGCCTCACTGAAACGGGAGAAGGACGACACCAAGGAGGTTCGCGAAGGCATGGAATGCGGTATCCGGCTGGAGCACTTCAATGACATCAAAGAAGGCGATTTACTGGAGGCGTACAAGATTGAGGAAGTGAAACGAACACTTGAATAACTTGGTTGGCGTGGTGGCGTCTCGCGTTTTGTCTTCGCCGGAGTCGCGGGGTTTCGGGAGGGTTGCAAGCCCCTGAATCCTCGCGACCAGCCACCAGTGGGCCTGTTGTCCCGAAATGCCCCGAACTCAATCCGGTTGAGTTGGCTCCTTAGTTTTCCATGTTTCCATCAGGATGTCGTGTCGCATGAATTCCCGTCGCAGCGCCAGGGCTTCGGAAGCCATTCGGGAAACCGTCAGCACAGTCGTGCTGTTCGAGGTGCGCGACCCGCGCGTCAAGAATGTCACCGTGCTTAGCGCCGAAGTCAGCCCGGATCTGCGGGCCGCGAAGATCTATGTGTCGGTCATGGGCGACGCGAAGGTCCAGTCGCTGGCAATGCACGGCCTTGAGTCCGCGCGGGGCTTTATCCAGTCGAAGATCGCCGAACGCCTGCAGACCAAGAATACGCCGATCATTCGGTTTGTCCTGGATCCCTCGGTCAAGAAGAGCATCGAAGTCTCGCGGGCCCTGCAGGAGGCTCATCAGATCGATGCGGCCGCGGCCAATCCCGGCGGCGTGGACACCAGTGAAGCGTCACTGGACGATGACGGTCTGGACGAGGACGAGGACGATGTTGAATCGGATGATGACCCGGACGACGCTTCAGAAGAAACACCGTTGGACGACCCTGTAAAAGTGTGACAACAGTTTTTGGATACTCGCATTTTTTCGCCGTGGAATGGCAGCCCCGACCTGCTGCCAGCGGCGTTTCGACCCTGGCTGCCATTCACGACCCCGATGTCGCGAAACGAGTGTGGCGGGGGTTTGGATGAATTTCGCAAGAGGATGAAACAAGCCTATGGTTGCTGCATCGCGTGCCAAAACTTCGGATCGTGCGGCGATCCTCAAGAAGCTGCTTCCGGCCATCAAGAAGCAATACAAGGTCGTCGTGCCCAAGCACGACCGCCCCGTGCTGGAAACCATG
Organism: Planctomycetota bacterium; assembly: GCA_031372385.1. Lineage (GTDB taxonomy): Bacteria > Planctomycetota > Planctomycetia > Planctomycetales > Planctomycetaceae > Schlesneria. The sequence continues at coordinate 10,498 of JANMLE010000649.1, forward strand.
CTGTTCGCAATCTGCCTGGAAGATGTCTCGGTGGACGAGGCCGAACATGCGTTCGAACGGCTGGGGAAGGAGTTCCCCGACCTCAACGAGATCCGGGTCAGCTCCATCTCCGAGATTGAGCGGGCGTTCGTGGACCTGCCCCGGTCCGAGTGGCGGGCCTTCCATGTCCGCAGCGTCCTGCAGTACGTCTTTGAAAAATCGTTCGCGTTCGAATTCGAAGGCTTGCGGAAGAAGACGCTGGAGCTGGCTCAAAAGCAATTGGCGAAGATCAAGCACCTGTCGAATTTCGTCCGCAATTACACGCTGCAGTCGGTGATTGGCGCGCATCAGATTCCCATTGATGACGCGATGGCCAAGTCCCTGATCTGGCTCGGTCTGGTTCCCCCGAACCAGGATGCGGAACAGATGGGCGAAACGTTGAAGGCGGTCGTGCGCAAGGCCGAAGTACCGCAGTTCTGCTTTTCGCTGAGGTGCCTCGCCACGGACAAGCTCGTGCAGGAATTCTTCGACCCCAAGAAAAACCCGCCTCCCGCCGAAGGACACGATGGCGCTGCGGTCGCCGATCGCCTGGCCGCGCTGTACAAGGCCGCGGTGGCGAAATCCAAATCGAAGGCCGCCGCCGCCAAGGTTGCCCCAGTCAAGCCGGCACCGAAGTCTGTCAAAGGCGCTGCAGCCAAGCCGGCCCCTCCGGCGGTCAAGAAGAAGGCACCCGCCAAGACTGAAAAACCTGCGAACCCCCCCGCCGCCGCACCCGCCAAGAAGGTCGTCAAGAAGGCCCGCTGACCCGCCTGTTGCGAAACTACTAGGACGGACACTCCTGCCCGTCTGCTCCTCGAAAAAGCCGACGGGTCCGCGTGACCGTTCTACGTCTTTCAACAGGTTTCAACAGGCGGTTCTGGAACCAGTCCCCAAGACTCGTGATCGCAATGTCCGGAAATGATTCTGCCGGGACGGGAGAACAGACCCATTGCCATTGGAGCGGGACAGACCGCCGGATTAGAATCGCCCCGTCGAACGATGGCTGCCGAACCTGTGTCGGCAGCAGATCAGGGGCATCATCCAGATTTTCGATTCTGCTAGGAGATCGGATCATGAGCGTCGGCTCTCCGTTGTCATTCTCTCGGGCGTTGGGTGTTGAAACCGCCACGCTTTTGCTGGGCTTGTTGATCTTGGGCTCACCGCTGTTCGCGGATCCCCCGGACGCCACCAAGCCCGCGACCGAGACCGGCGCGACCAACTCCAAATTGAAGCACGGGTATCAATTGCAGGATGCGGACGACCCCGCGCTGCCGCTGCAACCCAAGAAGGCCCTGACCCCCGCCGAACAACTGCGCAATGACGCCGTCGCCTGGTACATGGCGGGGCGGCTGCTGGAAACGCGCAACGAGCCGCGCCGCGCCGTCAACGCCTATCGGAAAGCCGTCGCCCTCGATCCGACTGCGATGCAAGTCTACCGCCACCTCGTCCCGCTGGAGTTTCAACTGAACGAAGTTGAAGCGGCCGTCCAATCGGCTACGAAAGCGGTCGAGATTGATCCCCGCGAATACGAATTGTGGCAGATGCTCGCGGCCCAGGCGGCCATCGCCGGAAAACTGCCCGATGCGATCCGTCATCTGGAACAGGCGGTCAAGTCGCCGCGGGTCAGCAGGGAATCTCCCGCCAGTCTGGTGCTCAACAAGAGCTTGGGCATCCTTTATTCCGCCACCGGCCAGCCCGAGAAGTCCGCTGATTGTTTTGAAGTCGTGTTCGAGGCCCTTCTCAATCCTGAAAAGTTCAACCTGGATTCCCGTGCTAAGACCAAGATGTTGGCCGACCCCCAATCCAGCTACGAACGGATTGGACAGGTCTTTCTCGATGCCAAGCGGGTCAAGCTGGCCGAACAGGCCTTCGACTTGGCCGCCAAATCAGGACGGATCGGTGCCGGCAACCTGAGCTTCAACCGGGCGCGCGTGATGTTGCTGTCCGACAAGCCCGAGGACGCGCTCGGCGAACTGCAAAAGTACCTGGATGCCCAACGCACGACGAAGGGTCGCGACGCCTACCAACTGCTGGCGGACATCCTGGAGAAGCTGAACCGCTCCGACGAGTTGATCGCCAGGCTGGAGGGATTGGCGGCGAAGGACGAGCACAATCTGCAGCTTCAATTCTTTCTGGCCGACCGGTTGATGGCGGCCAACGAGTTGGAAAAGGCCCGTCTGATCTACGAGGCGGCGCTGCCCCAGGGAGCCGACTCCACCGGCTACATCGGCCTGGCCCGCGTGCTGAGAAAAATGAAAAAGCCCGACGCCATGTTGGACCTGTTTCACCGCGCGATGAACAAACTCGGTCCGGAAGGACTGGTCCAGTTGGAGGCGGAACTCAAGGCCGTGTCCGAGGACGCCCAGACCGTGGATGCGCTGCTCGCCGCGGGCCGCGAACAGGCGAAGGGCGAGACTCCCCAGTTGACCTTTGAAAAAGCCTACATTCTGGCGGGCCTCGCCAAGTCGCTCGATCGGACCGACGACGCGGTCGAGTTCTACCGGGCGGCCATCAAGCTCAGAAAAGAACAGAACATCCCGCTCTACACCGAGCTGGGAAATCTGCTGCTGCGGGCACACCGTTACGCCGCCGCCGTCGAATTATTCAAAGGGGCTCTGAATGAAAAACGTTCGACAGCCGAACGGGCCGACCTGCTGGGAATGCTGGCCCGCGCGCAATTGCTCGACGGAAACCTGAAAGAATCGATCGACGCGATCAATGAGGCGCTGCTGTTGGAACCGGGCGACCTGGCCCATCTGTTCGATGAGGCGTGGATCTACAGTCACTCGCGCCAATGGGACCAGGCCATCACCCGTTTCGAAAAACTGCGAGACATGTCCCTGGACAAGCCGCGCGTCGTGCGGCTGTGCCAGTTCAGCCTCTCCAACATCTATGTCCAGAAGGGTGAATTCCGCAAGGGCGAGGAGATCCTGGAGAAGATCCTGGAGGCCGACCCGGATGACACCCAGCTCAACAATGACCTTGGCTACCTGTGGGCCGACCAGGGGAAGAACCTCGAACGGGCCGAGAAGATGATCCGCAAGGCGCTCGCTGCGGAACCCGACAATGGGGCGTATCTCGACAGCCTCGGCTGGGTGCTCTTCAAGCTCGGCAAGTACGACGAAGCCATCGGACCCATCGAACAGGCGGTCAAGAAGAACACGGGGGGAGACTCGACCCTGTGGGACCATCTCGGGGATGTGCAGTTCAAACTGAAGCAGGTCGAAAAGGCGGTCGAATCGTGGCAGCGGGCCCTGAAGAGCACCGAACAGGACAAGTTCGCGGACCCGCAACTGGTCGAGCGGTTGAAGGACAAGCTGAAGCAACACGCTCCGCAAGCCAACCAGCCCAAGCCGGCGGTGCCGGGAGCCCCCTGACAACGTGCGGAGAGCAGTCCAAAGTGAGAAGTGATCAGTGCAAAGTGCAAATCGAAATATCGATGCGAAGCTTCTCTTCGCATCGTGCATTTTGCACTAATCACTTCTCACTTCGCACTATCTCATTCGGAAGCAACTTCGCTTTATAACTCGGGACGTGATTACGATGGCGGGGCATTCCCACTGGGCCAACATTTCCTTCAAGAAGGGATTGGTCGACAAGAAACGGGGCAAGCTGTTTGGAAAGCTGGCACGGTACATCATCGTGGCCGCGCGCCGCGGGGGCGGTGATCCGGCGGCCAATCTGGCCCTGCGTTACGCCGTCGATCGCGCCAAGAAAGCCTCGATGCCCGGCGACACCATTGAACGCGCCATCAAGAAGGGAACCGGTGAACTCGGTGCCGACACCTTCGATGAAGTGATGTACGAGGGCTATGGCCCGCACGGAGTCGCCGTGTTGTGCGAAATCCTGACTGAGAACCGCAACCGCACTGCGGGCGAAGTCCGCAAGATCTTTGAAGTCCGTGGCGGGAATCTCGGAACCACGGGATGCGTCGGCTATCTGTTCGAACGCAAGGGTGTGTTCGTGATCTCGGCCAAACACACAACCGAGGACCGCCTGTTCGAAGTGGCATTGGATGCTGGTGCCAGTGACGTCAAGGCGGCGGGAGACAACTTTGAGGTTCTCTGCGACCCCGATGCGTTTCAGGCGGTTATGGCGGCTCTCGAAGCGGCCGGGATTCCAACCGAATCCGCCGACTTGGCGCGGATCGCGGGTAACACCGTCGAACTGGATGC
>JANMLE010000684.1:0-1276 GCA_031372385.1 Planctomycetota bacterium
GTTCTGCGGATCGGCCATCGCGACCGTCAGCACGTTGTCCTTCTTCGACAGCGGCATGATCTTGTACAGCTCGGCCATCGTCTGCGGGACATCTTCCAGCACCTTGGGCAGGATGGTGGTTTCGTTCAGGTTGACGACGGGCAGGCCCCACTGTTCCGCCAGCGCTTCGGTCACCTGCTCCTGGGTGACGAAGCCCATCCGGACCGCCACCTGCCCGATGATCTCGCCGCCACTCTGCTTCTGTTCTTCCAAGACATCCCACAACTGATCCTCGGAAAGGTAACCGAGGTCCACGAGGATCTGTCCGAGTCGCCGCTGTGCCATGTTTTTACGATTTCGGAATTCGGATGTGGGATTTTTGAAGTTGCGGTTGACCGGTCACCAAAGTTGCTGGAACGGATTTGCCATCGTGGTCAGTAGGGAAAGTCGAAGTGACCGACGATCCGTTCAAGGCGCGAATTGAAAGGCTGACGCAACGACTTTCTCGCGCGTCATCTTGCGATTTGCGCTGAACACTACTCACGCTGCACTGCTTGTTTCCCTTCGAAGCAGACGGGCTTGGAGGCTATTCGTCTCCCCCATCGCCGTCTTCTTCCTCTTCCTCCTCGTCGAGCAACCCCTTCTTGGCCCGCGCGATGCGGGCCTTCAATTCGCCCGGTTGATTTGACTTGGTGACGACATCATCCTCTTCAACCAACTGGTTCTTCCACAGGTTGAACAGCGCGTCGTCCAACAGTTGCATGCCGTACTTGCGGCCGGTTTGGATGGCCGAGTTGATTCGGAACGTCTTGGCTTCGCGGATCAGGTTGGCGATGGCCGGGGTGACCACCAGCATTTCATAGGCGGCCACCACCCCCTTGGGTTTGCGGGGCAGCAGCGCCTGCGACAGGATGCCGATGATTGCCACCGACAGTTGCGTGCGGATCTGTTCCTGCTGGCTCGTGGGGAACACGTCGATGATTCGGTCGACCGTCCCCTGGGCACCGGTCGTGTGCAGCGTGCCGAAGACCACGTGGCCGGTTTCGGCGGCCGTGATGGCGGACGAGATCGTGGCCAAGTCGCGCATTTCACCGACCAGGATCACGTCCGGGTCCATGCGCAGCGCGCGCCGCAAAGCCTCGGGGAAGTCCGGCACATCCACACCGATCTCGCGCTGGTTGATCGTGGATTTCTTGTGCTGATGGTAATACTCGATCGGGTCTTCCAGCGTGATGATGTGGTGGTCGACCGTGTCGTTCAGGTAGTTGATCATGCTGGCCAGACTGGTCGTCTTGCC
>JANMLE010000702.1:0-5265 GCA_031372385.1 Planctomycetota bacterium
AACAACGTGTTGAACCGGATCGGCACGCCCCGATCCGCCAGATACCGCTTGGTTTCGCCGATGGGATGCGTTCCGAAATGGAAGATGCTGGCGGCGAGTGCCGCGCTGGCGTGGCCCTCGGTCAGGATCGCCCGCAGATGCTCGGGGTTTCCCGCCCCGCCGCTGGCGACGACCGGAATGCTGACGGCATCGGCGACGGCCCGCGTGATCGGCAGATCGTAGCCGTCCTTGGTGCCGTCGGCGTCCATCGAAGTCAGAACGATTTCCCCCGCGCCGAGCCGTTCCACTTCCCGCGCCCAGGCAACTGCTTCGAGCCCCGTGGGGACTCGGCCGCCATTGATGTGGACTTCCCAGACTTCGCGTCCGTCCCGCTGCACACGCTTGGGATCGATGTTCACGACGATGCACTGGCTGCCGAACTTGAGTGCCGCGTCGCGCACGAACTGCGGTGTCTTCACAGCCGAGGAATTGATCGACACCTTGTCGCAGCCGGCGTTGAGCAGTGCCCGGATGTCGTCGATCGTGCGGATGCCGCCACCCACCGTGAGCGGCATGAAGCAAACTTCGGACGTGCGGCGGACCACATCCAGCAGGATCGCCCGCTCTTCGTGACTGGCGGTGATGTCGAGGAACACCAGTTCGTCCGCCCCGTCCTCTTCGTAGCGCGCGGCGACTTCGACCGGGTCGCCGGCATCCTGCAGGTTGAGGAAATTGACCCCCTTGACGACACGCCCGGCGTGAACGTCGAGACACGGAATGATTCGTTTGGCGAGCATGGTGGGTCTTTCGTCGTAGCGGACGCCGTGAGATGTCGGGAGCGATCCGAAACCCCTGATATCTCGCGGCCTCGTTTAACCCGGAGCCTTCGGCGACGGGATTGTGATGACGTCGATGTTGGCTGTGTCGGGCTTCGGAGCACCGGCACGCAACTCCGTCGCCGATGGCTCCGGGCTAAACGAATGAGAGTCTTGAAATCTGGTCCGCAATCATGTCACACGAAAAAAAAATCGAGCAGACGCTTCAAACGGGAAGGATTGTGAAGCTGGGCAAGCCTGCGGCATGAAAGCTCGTCTCGACACGATTTGCGACAGACTCTAACATTTTTCGCAAGCCGGTACGAGAACGCGGATTCTCCAATGGCCTCCCTTCACTGCTGGTCTTCAAAGCCTCTCATTCACTTCGCCTGTCATTGTCAGGTTCGCAACCACTCTCAACCAAGGATCGGTTGAATGATCAACTTCGTGCTGCCACGGATGGCGTGCCGTTGTGCGATTCTCGCGCTCGCACTCGCTCACTGCGGATGTCAATCGATGAAGGGTCCGTCCGGATGGGCGTCGGCCTGGAAGTCGAAACCCGCGTCACAGAATCCCGGCGACAGTACGTCGGAAAGGTACATCGGCCAGAAAAGAAATGAGCCGAAGCTGGACCCCGAGAAATTGAAGGAACGGATGCCGAGCGTTCAGGAGTCGTCGCGACCGCAGGCGTTTGAGACGCATCTGCGGGAGGGGAATCTGGCGCTGCGGGATAACCGCCTGGCGGACGCCAAGCGCGAGTACGAGAAGGGTCTGAAGCTCCGTCCCGACGATGCCGATTGCCACCACCGTCTCGCTGTCGTCGCCGACAATGAACGGCAGTTCGGCACGGCCGATGACCATTACGAAGCCGCGAAGAAGCAGCGACCGCGCGATCCCAATCTACTCAGCGACATCGGCTATTCGTACTCGCTGCGCGGCGACGACCGGCGCGCCGAAACGACGCTGAAAGAAGCCCTGGCCATCTCCGCGTCGCACAAGGGGGCGATGGGCAACCTGGGGACGATCTACTCCAAGCAGGGTCGCTACGAAGAGGCGGCCGCAATGTTCCGCCGCGGTGGCTCGGAGACGGAAGCCCAACACTACCTCGCGCAGTTGTTCCCCCAGCGAACACCCAGCGGACCGGGTGCGTTGGGAACCGATGTCGTGGCCCAAGTTGCCAACACCAACAATCCGCGATCGACACCGCCCCCGGCCGGCAATGAACGTCTGGATTACTCCAAGATGACGGCCGAACAGGTGCGGGCGCTGATGGACCAAAAGAAGTACGAAGCCCAACAGCAACGACAACAGCAATGGACCGAGCCGCCGCGCCGCGAATGGACGAACGATCACGCCCAGTCGCAGCAGCAGCAGCAGCACCAGCAGCCACCGTCACAACAACAGAATCAGCCACTCGTGTTCGGTGGTGGTGGGAATCAGCCGCCGTCCAATCAGTTCCAACCGTCCAATCAGCTCCCGGCCTTCGTGCCGAACAGTGTTGGCGGAAGCCCCATGAATCCCGGCTCCAATCCCGGATTCGCCAATGGCGGTGGCTATCAGGGGGGAACCAATTCCGTCGGCGGACAAGGATTCTCCAACGGTGGACAAGGATTCCCACCCAATGGGTCCGCGAACAGTTTCGCGGAGGGATCATTGATCGCCCAGCCGGGGACCAATCCCAAGATCGACGTCTGGAATGGCGCCGGCAATCAACCGGCGGGCAGCCTGCAAACCAACCCGTATGGCCGTCGATCCGACACGTCCGGCACGACGTACCAGTCCCGGCCATTCGGCCAGTCTTCCCAGCAGTTCGGCTCGACTCAGCCATCATCCTACAACTCGTACGGGCGAAACCGGTCGCAGCCCGGAGCCCCCGACATGTCTTCCGGTTTCGGTTCCGGCAATGCGAGTGTCGGAGCCGGCAACGCGAACTCACCCGATTCCAGCGTCAATCTGGCGGCCGCTCAACTGGGAATGAATGCCGGTCCCGGCGGCATGTTCCCGGTCGTTCAGTCGGACGCGGCCAGTCCCTCGGCATTCGGATCCCAGGGCCAGGCACAGCCGATGATCGACAGCCGCTTGGGGGCCGAGTTCCCATCGGCTCCGTCGTACCAGAACCCCGGCTTCCAGACACAACCGAATCGCAGTTCATTCACCCCCGGCGACCCGCGGCAGGGGACCTACAACGCGCCGTCTCGCAGTTCGTTCGGTGGTTTCAACGACGGCGATTCGCTCGCCCCGCCGTCACCCGGCAGCAACTGGCCGGTGATCCAGGCCGGTGGCACCACGGCACCGATGAACCCGGCCGGTTCACAGTACGCCAGTTCACAGTTCAATGAGCCCCTGCTCCGATCATCATCCGAATCGACCTCGGCCTGGGCCGACAAGCCCAGCCTCGGCGGCACCGCCCCCTTCAGTGGTGCCTGGCCACCGGGCTCGCAATCGACCACTCCCGCCAACACCAACACCTTCGGCGGCACCAACACGTTTGGCGGCACGAACAACAGCGGCGCGAGCACCAACGGGTTCGGCAACAACAACAGCAACAACAACAGCAACAACAGCAACGGCTACTCCAACACCGGGGCAGTTCCCAATTCCATCCCGATGTGGAACGGCGGCCAATCCAACACCCGACCGCAACAGCCACAGTTCGGCCCCGCGATGTCGAACCCGTCCGCCAACGCGCCCGAACAGTGGCCGCACTCGCAACCGCGGTGATGCACGCCTCGCACGCAGCCCGGTCCCATCTCACTCTGCTATCCCGGATGATTCACCACGAAATACACGAAACACACGAATGGAATCCGGTGAGACTGGTTGCGTGACATGCCAGCGCGTGCGTGAAACGACACCGTGTTTCTGATGACACTCGACTCAACCTCCTGACTTTCGTGTCTTTCGAGTATTTCGTGGTTCAAGTCACGAATGACCCCGGCTATCGACGAGGCGTCGCGATGAAGATCAACCGCACATGCTGCGCGGCAATCCTGCTGATTGGCGGTTCGTCAGCCGCGTTCGGTCAGTCGGGAGATTTCCCGCCGAGTGCAACTCCCCGATCATCGGTGCCGGACGGTGCGTCAACCGAGTCCCGCGGACCGGACCAACGGGAGTTTCAAGGTTTGGTGCCACGTGTTCCAAGGCCGGTCGAGCAGCCTCGCTTGGACACCAAGACTTCGCATCCGGTCCAGATCCACTCCCAACTCGGTCTGATCGCCGAGCAGCTCACCGCTGCCGGACTGGTTGACGAGGCCCGGCATCTGCAGGGGCTTCAACATCGAGTCAGCGGCGAGTATCACGCGAGGTTGCTGACGGTTCACAAGGCGGCACCGGCCAAAGCCGCGGTCCAGCAGATCGCGCTCCGCGTTCGGTTGGTGGAGATTCGTCAGACACCGGAGACGGCCGCTGCGATGAAGTCGTTGCTCGAACGCCCGAACCAACCCGACCTGATCGACAAACTCGTCGAACAGGGTCACGCAACCATCAACGCCGTGCCGCAAATGCGCATGTTGAGCGGTCGGACCGTGCAATTTCGGCAGGGCTATGAAATCCCCGCCCCGCCTGAGCAGCCCGCACCGGAAAAGGCTGCGGACGTGCAGCAGGCCGCCGCCACGGATATCGGTGCGCCGAGGGGAACTGGATCGCCCGACGAGGACATCTCAGAGCGATTCGTCGGAACGTTCGTCCGCGCGACCGCGGTTGTTGTGAAGGACAACCTCATCCGGCTGTCGATCGTGACCGGGCATTCGGAACGTGGATCGGGAGCGGTCGCTGGTGTCTTTCCCGCAGTCAACCGTCAGCGCCTGCAAACGGAGATCGAAGTCGTTGACGGTCAGACGATGGCGTTGGGCGCAACTGTTGTTTCAAGCGCGGCGTCCGAAGTTTCGCGAGTCCCGATGCTCGGCAGCATCCCCGGTGTTGGACGGCTGTTCTCTTCCACGAAAACGAAGATTCAAGAGCGGCTGTCGCTGGTTCTGGTCACACCCGAAATCGTCAGGCCGGAAGCACACGAAAACCCGTCCGTGCCGGCCCATGACGTCCCCCGGCCGCCGTCCGTTGAGACCGTTCCCGCCCGAAAATAGCCATGCGTTCCCTGATTCTGACATTCGCTGTCTCCCTCAATTCGCTGTCGATCTCTCTGTGAGAACGAAGCGGCGACAGCGAATTGAGGGAGGCAGCGAATGGGACGCGAGCGGAAGACGGCCTGACCGCAGGTTGCATTCACTTCACCGCGGTCTTCGGGTTGCCGACGGGCTGTTCCCAGTGGACCGCCATTCCTATGATTGCCGCGTGTTGCGGTCACATTCTTTCTCGGAGCAGGCATCATGAGCGGCCTCGATCGTCGTGACTTTTTTCGGAGGGGGTCGCTCGGCCTGGCGGCCGGGCTCGGGGTGTTGACGCTGGCTGGCGACGCGCAGCCGACGGAAGCGAGCGGCAAGGCGGAGGACTTTCTCACGGCGAACAGCGTCGA
>JANMLE010000714.1:0-1084 GCA_031372385.1 Planctomycetota bacterium
GCGAACCGCAGCCTGGGGTTCTGCGCGTTTCGTAACACCACTTCCTGTTCGGTGCGTTCGATGACCAGCCCCGACAGCACGCGGCCGTCGGTGGTTTCCAGCGTGTACTGGATGAACTTCGGGGTCGATCAGCTTGGACGGCTCCAAGAGGTGTGTGAGCAACTCGGCGGGGGGATACTTCTTGCCGATCTGGCTGGGATCCGGGCCGAGGTTTTCACCAACTTCGCGGACACGGTGGCAGCTCTTGCAACTGGCCGCGCCGTCGCGGAAGAAGAGTTGACGACCCCGTTCGGCGTCGGCGGGAAAATTCAGCAGTTCGGCGCGATGGATGGCGAACGCGTCGAGGCACTCGAACGGTAGTTGCGTAATCAACGTGTCTCGAAAACGAAAAAGGACTGGCGTCGCGTGGTGGGGATCGCGGGTGACAGCGAATTGATGCGCCAAATTGACGACGAGGGACGAAAGAGTCGCGAAGCGGAACGCGAGGAAGCTTGCCGGGAGTCAACGGCCTGATCCTGTTGGATACCGATCATGCCACGGTGCTCAAGTACCCCTCGGGATTCCGCCGACTCGAAGAGGCCTTCACGGTTTTTCGAGCACATCCCCCCAACGACGGGGCAGCGCCGCGAAGGCTCGGTCGTAAGTGGGTTGCAACGGGACCAAGACGTAGCCGTCCGTGGCGACATACAGTGGCATTTCCGGGAGTGAATCGCCGACCGAGACGGGTTCGATGTAGGCGGTCACTCCCGCGAACATGTCGGATTCATACCCCACGAGGGTCAGCGGTTTGTCTTCCGGCTGGCGGTAATCGTCATCGTTGATGTCGCCCCAAATCACCCCGTGAATCCCTTGCGGCGCGCGACGCGTCGGGGGATGCAAATCCACAACCAGCAGATGAATCCCCTGATGCAGCAGTGAACAGGCTTTGCGAACGAAGGCCTCCAACCGCTGCCGGCTGGACTTGTTTCCGGGGGACACGATTTCCACCACGGCCACGATTTGGTCGCCGCTGGCATGATGCACGACGACTGACTTTTGTCGACGCGTGTAAAAGTCCTGCGACCCCTGCGCCGTCATTTTCACT